>NZ_JBSFTP010000049.1:0-57414 GCF_053591315.1 Streptomyces sp. NPDC003042 | reverse complement strand
GGGCGCCGCCGGGGCCGTACGGCGGATCCGCTGCCGGGTTCGCGTCCGAGTCCGTTGCCGGCCCCGCGCCCGCCCCGCGGAGAGGACCTGTGCGCGGCGGCCGAGGGCGCCGTGCCGCCGTCGATCGTCGACCTGTGCGTACGCCAGTACGACCGGTGACCAGCACCCTCGGCGCAGCCGCACGCGGCTGCGGCCTGGCTCCTGGCGCGGGCGCCCGGCTCCGCTCAGGCGGCGGGCCCGCGCCGTCCGCAGACGTAGGCGCAGCCCCGGGCCGTACCCCGGCGGGCGGTCCGCAGCCGGCGCATCGTGTCGTGGCCGCGCCGGCGCCACTCGGCGCGCGGCAGGCCGGCGCGCTGGCCCCCGCCGGTGATCAGGGCGTTCACCGGGGTGTAGGGGTCGACGGCCATGGCCTTGGCCAGCAGCACGCCGACCACGAGCGGGACCAGGGCCACGGCGAGGGCCGAGCCGGCGGTGGTCATCTGCCGCATGTGGGGGCGGTGCGGGGTGGCGCGCGGGGAGTCCGAGGTCATGCCGCCATTCGACCAGTGGCGGCGCTGCGGGGAATCGGGGCGGATACTCAGGCCGTTGGGCATGACGTACTCAGATGGTCGCCGAGGGGCGGTGGGTGATGGCGGATCCCCGAGGGCAGGGTTTCGAACCGGCGACCGGCGACGGCCCGGAGGTGGCCGGTGCCGCGCGGGCGGCCGAATCGCGCACGGCGTACGAGGGGCTGCTGCAGATCCGCCGTCTGGTGAACGGCGCGGCGGGGGTCCAGGTTCCCGCCCCGTGGGAACTGCGGCTGATGCCGCGCGCGGTGGCCCTCGTACTGGAGGCGGCGGGATTCCCGCCGTCGGCGGTGGATGCCGAGGGCCGCCGCAGCCGGACGGGCTACCGGGTGGCGCCCGGCGTGGAGCGGGTGGAGGTGACCTGGCCCGGCCCGCCGGGCGGTGGCGCCGCCCAGGAGGAGCGGGAGCGGCTGACGGCCTGCGCGGCCGAGCTGGAACGGCACGGTTGGGTGTGCCTGCTGTACCGGGGGCCGCGTGGCCGCCACTTCGTGGAGGTCGAGCCGCCGGGACCGGTCAGGCCAGGGTGAACAGCAGGACCTCGACCTCTTCGCCGCGGGCGAGCGCGACGTCCCGCGTGCGGCCGGTGAGGGTGAAACCACATTTCTCCAGGACGCGGCGGGAGCCCGTGTTGTCGGCCGCCACACCGGCGTGCAGCGGGCGGGTGTCCTCCAGCCGCAGCATTTCGCGCAGTGCCCGCGTGGCGAGGCCCCGGCCCCAGTGCCCGGGCCCGATCACGTACGTGACCTCGCGCTCCTCGGGCGGCCCGAACACGGCGGCGTGCCCCACCACCACGTCGTCGGCGACCACCGTGCGCAGGGTGATGCCGGGGTCGCGGCGTAGCGCGGCCCAGTGGTCGTCGAAGCGCCGCCGGTCGTAGTGGTGATCGCGGGTCATCGCCGCCATGTACCGCAGGCCCGGGTCGGTGCAGTGCGCCCAGAAGATCTCCAGGTCGCTGTCCCGCACCTCGCGCAGTGCCGACACCGCCGTCACGCCGGCACCGCCACGAAGCGGTCGCGCGCTGCGCCGTGGAGGCGCCCCGCGGGGAGCCGTCGGCCGTAGGCGAGCAGGAGGAGATCCTGTGCGGCGCCGGACAGGGGCGTTCCGCTGCCGAAGGACCAGTCGAGGTCGTCGGCGCGGAGCTCGATGCCGTCGAGGTCGGCTCCGAAGAACCTGAGGGTCCTGGCATCGATGCTCTCCAGCAGGATGCGCAGGCGGTCTTCGGGAACCCGGCGGCCGTGGTTCAGCGCGACCGTGATGTCCAGGCCGTGGATCACATCGTGGCCCAGGGCCGCCTCGAGCCCGCCGACCGGCGGCTTCCAGGGGTGGCCCGCGTTGTCACGGAGCAGCGCGGCGAGCTCGGGTGTCGCATACGCGGCCGCGTCCTTGTGGGCGCATCGGTCGGTCATGCGGTGGAGGTTGCCCCGGGCCCTGAGGAGTTCCCGCGCCATCGTGGCGAACGAGTACCGGAACCCCATCGTCATGTGGGCCGCCACTTCCCGTACCCGCCACCCCGCGCACAGGGTCGGCGCGTCCCATTCCTCGGCCGACAGGCCGTCCAGCATGTCGGCCACCTCCCGGCGTTCGGCGGCGATCGCGGCTCTGATGTCCCGCGTTGTTCTCCTGCGCATCGTGTTCCCCATGGCTTCAAGGGTCTCGGCAGCCCTGCCACAAGTCCAAGACTTTGCACTTCTCGCCACTAGAATGATCCGTTATGGACATCCGCCAACTGCGGTACTTCGTCACCGTGGTGGAAGAAGCCAACTTCACCCGTGCGGCCGCCCGCCTGCACCTGGCGCAGCCAGGGGTCAGCGCCCAGGTCCGGCAGCTCGAAAAGGAACTCGGGCAGCCGTTGTTGGACCGCTCCGGCGGGTCGGTGACGCTGACGGAGGTCGGCGAGGCGGTACTGCCGTACGCGCGGGCCGCGCTCGCAGCGGTCGCGTCGGTACGCCAGACCGTGGACGAGTTCACGGGGCTGCTTCGTGGCCATGTCACCATCGGCGTCGTCTCGGGCGCCGCCACGCAGGACGTCGACCTGGCCTCCGTCCTGGCCGACTTCCACGATGATCACCCTCAGGTGGAGATCGCCCTGACCGAGGACACGTCGGAGCGGATGCTCGCCGCTCTGAGCCGCGGGGAACTCGACATCGCCGTGGTCGGACTCGCGCAGGAGGAACCCCCTCCGGGCGTCTCGCTCCAGATCGTGATCGACGAACCCCTGGTCGTCGCCGTCGCCCCGGACGACCCGCTCGTCACGCACGCGGACCGTACCAGCGTGCCGTTGGCCGAGCTCCGCGATCGCCCGCTGATCAGCCTGCCGCGTGGGACAGGTCTGCGCGGGGTGCTCGACCGCGCTTGCGCGCGAGCCGGGTTCCAGCCCCGCATCGCCTTCGAGGCAGCCGCTCCGCTGTTCCTCACGCAGCTCGCCTCCCGCGGTCTCGGCGTGGCGGTGGTCCCGGCCCTCCCGGCCGACATGGCGTCGGCTTTGGGGCTGCGGACGCTGGAGATCACTCAACCTCGGTTGCGCGGCCGTATCGCGGTGACCTGGCGGACGGACGGTCCCTCCAGCCCCGCGGCCACGGCCTTCCTGGGCCTGCTCCGTGCGAGCCTCAGCGCGCCCGGGAGCGGCTGACCGCACGCGAAGGGGCGCGGACCCCGCGGTCCGCGCCCCTCCCCCACGTGCCCCTCGGCTCCTACGGCTTGCCGAAGGTCAGCGTCAGTCGCGGCGTGCCTTCGTTCGCCGCGGCCTGCGAGGACCACAGCCACAGCGCGTTGGTCCCGGCGCTGGTCAGCGCCAGGCTGTAGGCGCCGCCGAGGGCGCCGGCGACGGTGGCGGTGTCCAGTCCGGCGGTGTGGACCGCCGAACCGTCCGGGATCCCCGGGAACCCGCCGAGGGCGGCAGCGCCCAGGGCCGGGCGGTTGTCGTACGTGGTCCCGCCCTCCGTCCACGCGCCCGTGACCGGGACGACCGAGACGGTGTCCGTGGTACCGGCGCCGCTCATGGTGCTGGTCTTCACGCTGAGCGTGGCCGACTTGAGTACCGTGCCGGCGGGTGCGGCGGGCAGGTTGAAGCGCAGGTAGCTCGCGTACAGGGAGGTCCCGCGCACCGCCAGGGAGCCGGAGGTCCCGTAGTTGGTGCCCGGGGCGCCCGCGTTGGCGTACGTGTCCTCGGCCGCGGTGATCTGGACGACCGAGTCCGCCGGTGCGGAGGCGAGGGCATGGTGGTTCCGCACCTGCGCCGCGCTCAGGACTCCGGGGTACACCGCCGTCTCGTCCAGCTGGCCCGCCCAGTGCTCGCTGGTGGGACGGTCCGGCCAGCCGCCGAGGCCGTCTCCGCCGACGCGCCAGAAGCCCGAGAAGTTCTCGTGCGCGGTGACGTTGAGGGTGCCCTTCTGAACGCCGTCCACGTACAGGGTCATGCCACCGGGGCCCTGGGTCGCCACGACGTGGTGCCAGCGGTCGTCGTTGTACCGCTCGGTGGCGCCGGTGGTGATGGTGCGGAAGGCGCCCGTGTAGACGCCGTAGACCAGCCGGCCGTCGTTGGTCATGTAGACGTGCTTGTCGTACCGGTTGCTGCCGTTGACCTGCTGGTTGCCGAAGCCGACGAGCTTGCCGCCCCGGGTGGTGCTCGTCTTGAACCAGGTCTCGATGCTGTAGGTGCTGCCCACCGACTGGCGGCGGTCGCCGTACACGTGGGCGTTGGTGCCGTTGAAGCCGATCGCCGTGCTCGCGCCGGTCACGGCTGCGGGCGTCTGGCGCAGGGCCGGGCCGCCTCGGTGCACGCCCGCCTGGTTGCCGCTGTCGGAGGAGTCCGCGACGAAGGGTGCGGCCGATTCGTCGTAGCGCCAGAACAGCTGGGCGCCGTCCGCGCGGACCTGGCTCGGGTACGCCTCCACCGAGGTCGGCACCGTCACGCTCGCGGTCGCCGACGGGGCGCTGGCATTGCCCGCGGCGTCCGTCGCCGTGACCCGGTAGGTGTACGACTGGCCGGGCTGGACGGTGGTGTCCGTCCAGGAGGCCTGCGGACGCCGGAAGAAGAGCGAGTCCGCGGTGACCGTGGCGCTCGGCGTCGCCGAGCCGTTGCGGTAGATCCGGTACGTCAGCGCGCTGTCGTCCAGGTCGAGGCTGGTGCGCCAGCGCACCTGGGCCTCGCCGGGCCTGAAGCTGACGGCGCTCGCGACGGGCACCGTGGGCGCGCCGGTGTCACCGGTGGAGGAGAAGCGCGTCAGGCTCTGCTGCGCCGCCCCGTTGACGGTGGTGAACTCGCCGCCGACCCACAGGTACTGGACGCCCGCTGTGGCGCCGACCGCCATCACGCGCGGGCCGATGCCCTCGCCGATGCCGTCGTTGGTGTCGGGTGCCCAGCCCAATTTCCCGACACTGGCGGTCGGCTGGGCCAGGAGGTGGTGGCGCTGGCCGTCGGGGAACTCGCCGACGCTGGCGCAGTCGTGCGCGTGCGAGGCGCTGTAGAGGACGTTCTGGTGCGGCAGGACGGCTTGGGTGGCGCCCAGGCAGGTGTCGCGCCAGCGCTGGCCGAATCCGGCGAGGTCGAGGGCGATGCGGCCGTCGAAGACTCCGCCGCCGGTGCCCTCGTTGGCGGTGTAGAAGCCGGTGGCGTCGGTCGCGATGTCCTTGACGACGGAGTTGGTCTCGATGAAACCGGCGTAGGACTTGGTGAGCGCGCCGCTGGTCGCGTCGACGACGGCCAGCGCGTGCGTGTTGGCACCGTTGACGGTGAAGAAGTCGCCGCCGAGGAGAACGTTCTTTCCGTCGGGGGTGACCTCGACGGCGCGGCCGGGCTCGTCGGCGTTGGCGGTGAAGGGGCGCAGGGCGCCGTCGGCCGCGGCGACCGCGGCGAAGCGCTGGCGCGGCTGGCCCGCGACGGTGAGGAAGTCGCCGCCCGCGTAGACGGTGTCGCCGGTGACGGCGAGGGCCCGCACGGTGGCCGCGAAGGCGGGGCGGAAGGTCGGTTTCACGGTGCAGGTCGCCACGTCGATGGCTACGAGGCTGGAGACCGGGGTGCCGTTGACGGCGCCGAAGTAGCCGCCCGCGTAGAGGGTCGACTTGTCCGGCGAGACGGTGAGCGCGCGGACGGTGGCGGTGCCGGAGCCGACGGTGAAGGACAGGGTGCAGGAGGTCGGGGCGCCGGTCGCGGCGTCGAGCGCCGCGAAGTTCACCGCCGTCCGCTCGCTGCCGGCGCCGCCGGCGGGAGGACGTACGGCGGAGAAGGTGCCGCCGACGAAGACGGTGCCGCCCGCCTCGGCGAGGGCCCAGACGACCCCGTTGGGCTGCCAGGTGGGCAGCGCGTCGGCGGTGAAGGCGACGGGTGGGGTGACGGCCGCCGCCGGCGGTACGAGGCCGAGGCCCAAGGCCGCGCCGGTTCCGGCCAGGGACAGGGCGAGAGCGGCCGCCAGACCTCTGGATCTACGCATGAACCCCCCAGTTCGTGTGCGTGGTGCTGTGCGCGTGCGGCGCGCGGGATGCGCGGTGCACGGCGTACGACCGTGTGGCTCGATTGAGGTTGTACGGTCACACGTGTCATACATACGGGCGCACCTTAGGGCGAATCGCCGGTCCGGTCATCCGACTTGACCGATGTGATGCCGAACCGCGAACGTCCGTCCTACGCTTCCCGCATGATCGATTCTGCGGTGAACGTGTGAACCGGCGGACCCGCAAGCGCCTCTCGCGCCGGCTCGTCACCGCGGCCGGGAGGGGCGAGGACGCCCGGGTGGCCGCGCTCCTGCGGGCCGGGGCCGACCCCGGCGCGACGGACGCGGACGGGACCACCGCCCTGTACGCGGCGGCCGTCGCGGGCCGTGCGGGCGCCGTACGGCTGTTGCTCGCGCGCGGCGCGGCCCCCGACACCGAGAGTGGTGGCGAGACGGACGGGACCCCGCTGTGCGCGGCGGCCTCCTGGGGCCACCTGGAGACCGTACGGGCGCTCCTCGCGCACGGAGCCGATCCGGGACTGCGCGAGGACGGCGGGAGCGGGCTGTCCCCGTTGGAGTGGGCGCTGCGCGGGGAGCACGGGGAGAGCGCCCGCCTGCTGCGCGCGGCCGCCGCGGCGCCGCGGCCCGTCAACCCGGCGGACCGGTGCGACCCCTCGCCGGACACCCACCCGGGCAAAACGGCCCCGCGCGGGGCCGCGCCCCTCTACCGTGCCCTCACGGGGTAGGGAACGGCACCGGGAGGGTGGGGCGGATGGACGAAGAAGAAGACATGCGGCTGGCGAGGATCACCCCGGAGATCTCGCGCCGCACCCTCGCGATGCTGCGCGGCATGGCGGGGCTGGAGCCTCCGGAGCAGGTGCCGGAGGACGCCATGGTCGTCGCGGACGCGATCCTCGCGGAGCACGGCACCGACGGGCTTCGGGTGCTGGTGATGACCCTGGCCGCCTGGGCGACGGCGCAGATCGAGAACGTCGCCGAGCTGAGCAGCCGCAGCCACGAGGCGGTGCTCGACGCGATGGAGCTGGCCTGCCTGGAGGCCGCCGCCGAGGAGTAGCCCCGCGTCGAACGAGCTGGGCCGAGGTATGGCGTAATCCGGACCCCGGTCGGCGACACTGGGGGGACAGATGCTTGTGGGGGGTCGTGATCGGAGGCTGTCGTGAGCACACCTTCCCCTATCCGGATCGCCGCCGTCCTGTCCACCGAACACCGTGGACGGCTGATGTCGCAGGCCCGCCAGGTCAACTTCCCCGAGGGCGCGCGGATCTTCGACGAGGGCGGCCGGGCGGATTCCTTCTGGATCGTGCGCTCCGGCACGGTGACCCTGGAGCTTCCCGTCCCCGGCCGGCGGCCCGCCACCGTCGAGAGCCTCGGTCCCGGGGAGCTCGTGGGCTGGTCGTGGCTGTTCCCGCCGTACGTGTGGCAGCTGGGCGCCGAGGCGATGACCCCGGTACGGGCGTACGAGTTCGACGGGCCGACCGTGCGGCTGCTCATGGACGCCGATCCGGTCTTCGGGTCCGCCATCGGCCACTGGGTCGGGCGCGTCCTGGCCGTCCGGCTCCAGCAGACCCGCACCCGGCTCGTGGACCTCTACGTCCCGCACACGGGGGTGACGCGCTGACGTCCAGGTGACTACATCGGGTCCATGGTTCCGCTGCCCGGGCCGTTGACCTGCTCGCTCTTCTCCCGTATGCGCAGCGCCTTCTCGGTCAGCCGCTGACGCTCGGCCGGGTCGGTGGCATGGGCCGCCGCCTGTTCCAGCTCCTGCGCCTTGTCACGCATCCGCCGGGCGTTCTCCTCGGTTCCGTCCCTCATGTTCATGGTCGCTCCCGTCGTACGGTCTTGATCGTCGGCCAGGCGGTCAGCCGCTGCGCACAGGACCGCGGGTCACGTGCGGTGGGCATGATCCGCACGTCCGTCCTCCGTCGCTCGCTGCCGATGTCGTGGCCGTACGCTGCCCGCCTGCCCCCGGCCCGAGGGAGCAAACGCGGACGCGAGGCGAGCGGGAGCGCAGTGGCGCCGAATGAAGTGGCGGGTCAGGCTCTCCCCGCGGCGGGCCAGCCCTGCTCCCGCCCCCGAGACCCCCCTCGGAGGGGCGAGTTCAGCCGATTAACCGTGCCGCTCCCGCACAGGTCACAGCCCTCGCGCCGCTGCGGAGTGCACTCATGCGCTCACGATCGGTGACGCGAAATGGGCGCCCGAACGGGCGTTCCGGTTCCGCATGGGCAAGACTCACGTCCGTTATCCGAGGCACCGAGACCAAGGAGTGTTCGCAATGCGGTCCATCAGCAGGAGTCTGGGGCTGGCGTCCGGAGCGATGGCGCTCACCGCCCTCACCGCGCTGGCCGGATCCGGCGCGGCAGGCGCGGCCCCGTCCGGTACGCAGAGCCTGTACGCGCCGTCCGCGCTGGTGGTCAGCGTGACGGCCGGGGAGGACGCCGACGGCGGTACCGTGCTGCGCGCGGTCACCCTGGAGTGCGCACCCCGCCCGGGTGGCACGCACCCCGACCCGGTCGCCGCGTGCGCCGAATTACGGGCCAACGGGCCCGCGTTGGACGCTCTCGCCGAGCCTCGCTCGGACGCGATGTGCACCCGGGAGTGGGACCCGGTGACGGTGACCGCCGACGGGGTGTGGGAGGGCCGCCGGCTGAGCTACGCGTACACCTTCGGCAACCAGTGCGGCCTGCGCAACAGCAGTGGCGTGCTGTTCGGGATCTGATCCCCTGCCCGTCCGTTCCTCCGGTTCGCGCCGGGCGGCGCCGTGCGACCGCCGCCCGGCCCCCGTCTCACAGGGGGCTGCTGCCGTCCATGTTGAGGGCATGGCCGGGGCGGAAGAGCCGCTTGGCGAAGAAGTGGCCGCCCTCGGCGGCCATCCGGAACCACGGCTCGGACTCCCGCAGCCCGTCCCGCTGTTCGACGAGCCGGGCCATCTCCCACATCGCCTCCACGTCGCCCAGTTCGACCGCCTCGCGCAGCAGCCGCTCCGCTTCGGCGAAGTCGCCCTTGATCTTCTGGAGCAGGGCCAGGAAGCGCATGGCGCGGGGATCCCCGGCGGCGGCCGCGGCCTGTGCCTGTTCGACGGAGGCGAACTTGTTGCGGTTGCGCCGCCATCGGACGACCAGGGCGAGGAGGCCTACGCCCCACACCACCCAGCTCGCGGTGATCAGGCCGTCGCTGTCGTTGATCCAGCCGAGCACACTCAGCACCGCGGCGACGAACAGCAGCGGAAACGACATGATGTCCCCCCAGAACGCGGCAGTCGGGCCACGCGCAGACTATGTCAACGGGCCTTTACTGTCAGCCGGTTGCCTGTCGGGCACGTCCACGGCGACCTCCCCCGCCGTGGGCGTGCCCGGCGAGCCCGCGCAGCCGGATGCCGTACGCCGTACCCCTGACCGCGCACACGGGACTCAGCCCGCGCAGATCACGTCGTCGAGCTGGATGGGCCGGGAGTCCAGGCGTACGTAGGCGGTGAAGGTGTCGGTGGCGCCGGAGTCCCAGTGGGTGGTGACGGTTGCCCAGCCCACGCCCGCGGCCTGGGCGACGGTGACGGGGCCGATGCCGATGTCCTGCGGGGTGTTCTGGGCGCAGAGCACGACGTCGGAGGCGGGGGCGTTCTCCTGTTTGTCCTTGAGCTGCTGCGAGGTCCACAGCATCCGGTCGCGCCCGGAGGGGCCGTGGTGCCCGTAGAAGGCGGTCAGGAAACGGCTGATCTCGTCAGCTGTGTGCAGCCGGTACCAGCGGGGCACCGGGTCGGTGACGGCGGTCGCGGGGGCCGCCGACACGACCGGGAGGAGCGAGGCGGCCAGGGCGAGCAGCAGAGCGCCGGAGCGGTGCGGCATGAACGTCATGCCCAGTTTGTACCTGCCTGCCCGCGTCCGCCGGGAGGGGCGCGGCGCGGGCTCACTCCTGTGGAGGCGCGATTCACCGCGGAAACGTCCCTTCGCCGGGCACGGCAGAGCCGGGCGGAGGAGCCGGACGGGGGCCGGGCGGAATACGGTCGCGGGCGCGGGCCGGCCGTGCGTAGGGTCGTGGCATGGGGAAGCCGCTCGTCGCAGTGTTCAGTGGGGCCGGGATGTCCACCGATTCCGGGATTCCGGACTATCGGGGGCCGCAGGGGCTGTGGCGGCGGGAGCCCGACGCCGAGAAGCTCGTGACCTACTCGTACTACATGGCCGATCCGCAGATCCGCCGCCGCTCCTGGCTGATGCGCGCCGAGGTGTGGGCCGTCCAGCCGCGGCCCAATGCCGCGCATCTGGCCGTGGCCGAGCTGGAACGCGGCGGCACACCGGTACGGGTGATCACGCAGAACGTCGACGGGCTGCACCAGCTCGCCGGAATGCCCGCGCGCAAGGTGTTCGAGCTGCACGGCACGGCGCGGTCGGTGCTCTGTACCGCCTGCCACGCCCGCTCGGGCCTGGACGAGGCGCTGGCCCGGGTCGCCGCCGGGGAGCCGGATCCGCCCTGTCTGGCGTGTGGTGGCATCTTGAAGACGGCGACCGTGATGTTCGGCGAGCGGCTCGATCCCCAGGTGTTGGCGCAGGCCGTGGCCGTCGCCAAGGGGTGCCAGGTGTTCCTCGCCGTGGGGTCGACGCTCCAGGTGCAGCCCGCGGCCTCGCTGGCGGGGATGGCCGCCGAGGCCGGGGCGCGGCTGATCATCGTGAACGCGGAGGAGACCCCGTACGACTCCCTCGCCGACGAGGTGATCCGCGAGCCGATCGGCACCGCGCTCCCGGCCCTCCTGGCCCGGATCGGCGCAGCCTGACAGCGGGCTGACGCCGGCGTTCCGCGAGGCTCAGTCCTCGTCGGCGGCCCGGCGCAGCTGCTCCACGTCGAGCTTCACCATCTTGAGCATGGCGGCGCTCGCCCGGGCCGCCCGCTGGGGGTCGGGGTCGCTGATCAGGTCGAGGGCCTCGGTGGGGATGACCTGCCAGGACACGCCGTACTTGTCCTTGACCCAGCCGCAGGCGACCCCCTGGCCGCCGTCCTTGGTCAGCTCGTCCCAGTAGTGGTCCGCCTCCGCCTGGTCGGCGCAGTGGATCTGGAAGGAGATGGCCTCGGTGAAGGAGAACCGCGGGCCGCCGTTGAGACCGACGAACTTCTGTCCGTTGATCTCGAACTCGACGACCATCACCTCGCCGACGGGGCCGGGTCCGGCCTCGGTGTAGCGGCCGATCCGGCCGCGCTTGCCGTCCTTGAAGACGGACAGGTAATAGTCGGCGGCCTCCTCGGCCTTGCCGTCGAACCACAGGCACGTGGTGAAACCTCTGCTGACCATGACTGCCTCCGGGCGAGGGTGAGGGGCGCTTGTCTCGTCCCTCACATACAGACCGGTCCCGCGCCCGAAACTCATCGGTGGGCGCGGGACCTGTCCGCAGGTGTACTCGTCCGGGCTACACGGGCTACATCCCGAGCATGCGGTCGACGACCTTCTCGGCCGCCGTGCCGTCGTCCAGGTCGCAGAACTCGGCGCGGAACGCCGCCCGCGCCGGCGCGTACTCGGCTCCCACCGCGTCCGCGTTCCGTACGGCCTTGATCAGGCTCTCCGAGTCCGCCAGCAGCGGGCCGGGGGCCTTGTCCTCCAGGTCGAAGGTGAAGCCGCGCAGGGTGTCGCGGTACTGCTCCAGGTCGTAGGTGAACAGCAGGATCGGCCGGTCGGTGAGCGCGAAGTCGCAGATCGCGGAGGAGTAGTCCGAGATCAGCACGTCGGCGACGAGCAGCAGGTCGGTGGCGTCGGGCCAGCCCGACACGTCCACGACGAAGCCGTCACGCACGCCCTCGCGGACCTGCTCGCCCACCCTGTAGTGGCCGCGGACCAGCAGGACGTGGTCCTCGCCGAGTTCACGCCGGGCCGCGTCGAGGTCGATCCGCAGGTCGAGCTTGTACCCGCCGCTGAAGCTTTCGCGGTTCTCCCGCCAGGTGGGCATGTAGAGGACGACCTTCTTGCCCTCGGGCAGGCCGAGGCGCCGCCGGATTCCGGCGATCCGCTCGGCGTCGGGCCGTACGAGCGCGTCGGCGCGCGGGCTGCCCACCTCGATGGTCTCGCCGTCGTAGCCGAGGGCCCGCTTGAGGACGGTGGTGGCGTACGAGCTCGGGGAGGCCAGCAGCGACCACTGGGCGCTGTCGTGCTCCAGCGCCTCCAGTACCTCGGGGCTGGTGTAGTAGTCGTGCGTGTAGTCGTAGCCGATCTGCTTCAGCGGCGTGCCGTGCCAGGTCTGTACGACGATCTGGCCGGGGCGGCGGCGGAAGTGGCGCGGCACGCTGTCGTTGACGACGTAGTACTTGGCGCGGGCCAGGACCTCCCAGGCCTCCAGGCTGTCGTACTGGACGGCGCGCGCCGTCGCGGGCACCTCGGCGCGGCCGTCGCGGACGAGCCAGACGTGCTCCAGCTTCTCGCCCCGGCGCAGCAGCTCCTCGTGGATGGCGCGGGGCGAGTCGCCGGCGCCGTTCCCCTGGAAGGTCTCGTAGACGATCATGTCCTTGACCGGCAACTTCACCTGCGCCGGGTAGGTCACGTCCCGGGCGATGCGCTGCGCGTAGCGGGAGCGGTCGTGCGGGCTGATCAGCGGGTCGCTGACCAGGACCAGCCGGTCGTGGAAGCGGGCCTCGACGCGCATCCGGCGGCCCAGGGCGGTGAGCGCGTGCGGTCCGGTGCCCAGCGCGGGCGCCACGAGCTGCACGGGAGCGCCGCGGTCGACGCCGAGCAGGCCGGCGGTGGTGCCGCCCTGGCTCGCCGGGCGCAGCGTGGGCCACCAGCGGCTGTGCGGGAGGCTGGTCCGGCCGGCGTAGGCCTCGGGCAGCACGGGCTCGAAGGTGGCCTCGAAGCGGTCCCCGTCACGGCTGACCGGGTAGCTGAACTCCCTGCCCTGGTGGTTGTGCAGGACCAGCTCGTACGCTTCGCCGGCCGTGGCCGCGGGTGCGTGGAACGTGCCGCGCAGGGTCAGCGTGCCGTCCTTGGCGGTGACCGTGTCGACCAGCGGCGGGGAGTCCTGGACGGAGAGGAGCAGGTGGCCGCTCGTCCCGCGCTTGGCGAAGACGGCGCGTCCGGTGGTGTCGCCGGGCAGCGGTGCGACCAGTGCGGTGAAGCCGCCGCGCTCGTCGTGCGCCAGGGGGTGGGACGTGCCGTCGGCGCGGACCACGGTCAGGGTCCAGGGCTCGGGGGTCCACTCGCCGGGCTGGCTCTCGGCGGCCGGTACGGCGGCCAGTTCGGCCAGCGGGACGACCGCGGTGAAGGGGATCCGGCTGGCCGCGCCGCCCGTGGCCGCGGTGACGGTCAGCGGGAAGCTGAGGGCGGTGCCGGTGATGGTGTGCTCGGCGCGCAGGGTGGCGCCTTCGCCGACCTCGGCGGCCAGCTCGCCGGCCAGTTCCAGGGCGTCGTCGCCGAGCGGGCGGACGTCCAGGGCCCGGGCGCGGACGACCTCGACGTGGACGGTCAGGGCTCCGGCGACGGTCGGGCGGATGCGGACGTCGGGGGTGACCCAGTGCGCGGGCGGGGTGAGGGCGCTGTCGTGTTCTCCGCCCCTGAGACGGGCCCGGTGCAGGCCTCCGGCGCCGGTGACGGCGATGGAGGTCGTCCATATGCCCTCGCGCCACGTGCCGCCCGACTGGAAGACGGTGGGGTCGACGACGGCGGTGAAACCGGCCCAGTCGGCGTGCCGCAGGGCGAGGTGCGGGGCGTTCACGGTGGCCATCGGAGAGGCCACGGTGCGGGTGCCGACGACGGTGCGGCGGCGCTTGCCGCTCTCGCGGAAGATCAGCATCTTGCGGGAGCCGAGGCGGCTCTCGGCGCCCATGTGGCCGGGCAGGGCGTAGCCGCGAAGCAGCAGCTTGCCCTCCTTCCAGGAGGCCTGTTCCAGCCGGCTGACCACGCGGCGTTCGCGCGGGCCGAGGGTGAGGAGCTTGGCGGGGACGGGGGCCTTCAGGAAGGGGTAGTCGGCCTGCGGGCGGGCCAGTCCCTTGACCGGCACGCTGTAGCTGAAGTCCCGCTGGTGGTCCTGGAGCGCGATGAACTCCTCGATCCGGCCTTCGCGGGCCAGGTACGCCTTGAGCCGGTCGGCGACGGTCAGGTCGGACCAGGGCCCGGTGCCGATCTCGCGGATGAGGCCGCCGACCTCCTTGACGAAGGCGGCGCGGAAGTCGGGGCCGCCTTCGCCGACGTACTTGTAGATGAGGGGCAGTTCCTCGTCCAGCACGTTGCGGTCGTAGTCGCGCAGGTAGCGGGCGTACTTCTCGCCCTGCTTGGCCAGCAGCGCCTGGCGGACCAGGCGGACGGAGGTGACGCGGTCGACGACGGAGACCGGGTCGGTGGAGCGCTGGGTGATGGAGCGCTCGCCGGTCTCGCGGACCCGCCAGTGGTAGACCACGTCGTGGATCACGTCGACGCTGGAGGCGAAGTAGTGCGCGGGGATGCTGACGGGGGCGTCCTCGTAGAGGATGCCTTCCGGGTACTGGAAGCCGTGCTCTTCCCAGAAGGTGCGGCGGTAGACCTTGTTCCACGCGGTGCGGTCGGTGACCAGCGCCGGGAAGGTGGAGATGTGGGTCTTCAGCCGGGTCTTCGCGAACGCGGCGCGGTGGCCCCAGGACTGCTGCATGCCGACGGAGCGGAAGCGCGTGACGTTGCCGCCGGCGAAGTCCGAGCCGGTCTCGTCGAGCGAGTCGATCAGCCGCTGGTAGGCGTACGGGGGCATGGTGTCGTCACTGTCGACGAAGGCCAGGTATTCGGTGCCCTCGCTCATGTGCCGGGCGCCCACGTTGCGGGCGGCGCCGAGACCCGCGTTCTTCTGGAGGACCAGCCTGAAGCGTTCGTCGCGAGCAGCGAAGGCTTCCGCGATGGCCGCGCTGCCGTCGGTGGACCCGTCGTCGACCATCACCACCTCGAAGTCGTCGAACGTCTGGGCTGCGATGGACTCCAGGCACTCGTCGAGGTAGAGCTCGACGTTGTAGACCGGTACGACGATACTCAGGCGCGGGGGCATAGGTGGCGGGTTCTCCAGCGTTTTGCTTTGTCGATGAGTTAATGATCAGCCGATTAGAGCATCTTACTCTGTAACAGGATGATAAATTCAGCTCATCTGGGGACATAGCGCCGAGGTCAGCCGGGGCGGACGCAAAGAATTCAGCTGCCCGCCACCGGTGACGCGACTCGGGGCCGCAGTCAGACCTCGAGCTCGGCCTCGATCTTCTTGAGCTGGTGCCGGGCCATCGCGAGGTTGGCGCGGCCACGATCGAGGGCCAGGTAGAGGAAGAAGCCGTCGGATCCCCGGCTCTTCATCGGCCGGATCAGGTGGTACTGGCCGCCGAGGGTGATCAGGATGTCCTCGATCTCGTCCTTCAGGCCGAGCATCTCCATCGTGCGGATCTTGGCCCGCACGACGTCGGTGTTGCCCGCGGCGGCCACCGCGAGGTCGAGGTCCTTGCCGCCGCCCACCGCGCCCAGGGCCATTCCGCTGCCGTAGTCGACCAGGGCCGCGCCGAGCGCGCCGTCGATGGTGGTGGCTTCCTTGAGGGCGGTTTCCACGTTGACCATGAGGGGTTCCTCTTTCCGCTGTCGCTTGGTGTGTGCTTGCTACCGGGAGGGTTCGGGGGGCGGGGGCGGCGCCTGCGGGTCGCGGCGGCCGATGCTGTGCTCGATGAGTTCGGTGATGCGCAGGGTCGAGCGGCGGGCCTCCAGGTGGAGGCGGCCCACGTTGACGCGCGGCTCGGCGATCAGCGTGAGGACGGCCGTCTCGCCCGCGGCGTAGGTGGCGACGTAGCCGAGCTCGCCCCGTACGAGCAGTTCGCGGAAGTCGCCCTGCCCGGTGCTGTCGCTGAGCCGCTGGGCGACGCCGAGGGCGGCGGCGGTCAGGGCCGCGACGGAATCGGCCTCGGTGGCGGCGCTGTCCTGGGCGAGGACCAGCCCGTCGGCGCTCGCGGCGAGGGCCCCGGTGAGCTGGGGAACGCGGGCCCGCAGTCGCCGGAGTTCGGCGAGTATCCCGGCTTCGGCCTCGGCGGGCACCATCGCCGTGCTCATGTCCTTTCTCCCTTCGGGCTGCCTGCGCTCGGAACGGTCGGCGCGCAGGACCGGTCGCATCGGGAGCCTCACAGGCTTGCCTCCAGTGCGTCGCGTAATCGCCGGAGCAGTGCCACGTCCGGGGGGTGGGTCTGGGTCATCCAGTCGGGCAGGGGTTCGGCCGGTGCCGGCTCCGGTGGGGTGTGAGGAGTCTCGACCAGCCCGGCGGCCGCGAGTCTGCGTACGTCGAGCAGGGTGTGGAAGGCGGGCCGGCCCAGCAGCCACGCCAGGTCCGCGGGGGTCCGTACGCCGTCCGCCCGGCCGAGCAGGATCCGCTGGCGGGCGGTGACCGTCTGTCCGGGGGCGGCCTGCCGGGGCACGACCGGGGCCGTGTCCACGAGCGGGTAGGGCCAGACCGCGTCCAGCAGTTCCCGGCGGCGGCGGGTCTCCCGCTCGACGGCGGCCGCCGCGACCGAGCGGACGGAGCCGATCCAGTGGGTGGCCCCGCGGCGGAAGCGGGAGGGGCCGCTGCCCGGGGAGAGCGCGAAGAAGGCGGCGTCGAAGAGGGCGGCGAGATGGCAGATCTCCAGCTCGCCCCCGGCCATGCCGCCGCTGTCCACGAGGAAGCGGGCGACCTGGCGGCGGGCCCCGGCCCGGTTCAGGGCCTCATTCCAGCGCTCGGGGGCGAGGCCGCCGCCCGTGGTGAGCAGGACGTCGAGGCCGGGGGTGGAGGGGCTCTCGGCGTGCACGATCCGGCCGTCCTCCAGGAAGAGCGTGCCCCGGTCGCGCAGGAGGGCGCCGGTGGCGCGCTCGGCGGCGAGCCGGGTGAGGAGCGGTGAGACGGCGGTGGTCATCTGAGCACCAGTCCTTCGGCCAGTGCGCGCAGTCTGTGCCGGGCCATGGCGAGGTTGCCGTCGGTGCGGTCGAGCCACAGGTGCAGGAAGACGCTGCTGTCGAAGCTCGTGGCGACGAAGCGCAGTACGTGGTAGCCGGTGCGGGTGGTGATGATCAGGTCCTCGACGGGCGGGCCGGCGTCCACGCCCCCGGGCGCGTCCCCGGCCGTCGGTGCGAAGGACTCGTACTCGGCTGCCGCGCGGGCCAGTTCGGCGGTCTCGGCGGCGGTGGTCTCGTGGTCACCGACCGGCGAGTCGCCCGCGGTGCCGAGGGCCAGTCCGCTGCTCCAGTCGACCAGCGCGGCCCCCCGCGCACCAGGCAGGGCCATGGCTTCGAGCAGGCATTCGTCGATCCCGGGCACGCGGGCTCCCCTCCCGGCCGGACGTGCTGGGTGCACGGTCGTACGGCGCGACAGAAGGGAACTTACTCAAGTTCCGCAGCGCGGAAGGGGGTTCTGGCATTTTCCGCTGGAACATGCGCGATAGCACGTGACAGCTTGGCCGGAACCCGTCCGCTTCTGATCAACACAGCACTAGCGGGTGCGCGTCACGAAGGCCGGGAGCGGGGTGTCCTCCACGAGGTGGCGGGGCAGGGACAGCCCGAAGCGCTCTTCCAGGACCGCGAGGGTGAGGCGGTCGCGCTCCTCGTACGGTGCGTCGTCGGGGCGCGGGTACGCGCCGTCCGGGGCGAGGATCTCGGCCGCGACGAGTTCGGGGAGCAGGAAGTCCGGCCGGTGCCCGCCGCGCCAGCATTCCTCACCGAGGCCGAAGCAGCACACCAGTTCCCCGTCCCGGGCGTACGCGAACTGCTTGGGCGGATGCTCCGGCTGCGGGTCGAGGTGGACGGCCTCGGCTCCGGCCCGGGACACCTCCGCGAGCCGCTCCGCCCCGGCGGGGATGCCGTGTTCGACGGCGAAGGACCAGCCGCCCCACGCACCGACGCGGGCCACACCGTCCCCGTCGAGGGTCTCGGTGGCCATGCTCCAGGCGGCCAGGGCCCCCATCGGTCCGGGGCGGATGCCGGGCACCGCGCCGAGCCGTGCGGCGAGTTGGTAGGGACCGATGCCCCGAGCGAAGGTCAGGCCGACGAACCAGCCGTCCCAGCCGGCCAGCCACTGGATGCCGGTCTCTCCCTCGCCGGCCCGCGCACCGTCCACAGTCTCCCCCCGGCCCTCCGTGCTCCTGCTCCCGCACGATAGCCAGTCGGCGGGGCGCTGCGGGAGCGGACGCTTGACCATCACCCCGACGGGGCGGTCCACCGGGCAGGAGTCCACTCCGGGCCCTCCCCACCGCCCCCTCCCCCGTGTCACCCTGCCCGTCATGGAGCGGATCATCGAGGAGATACGCGAGGACCTGACCCGCCGGATCGCCGTGGCGGCGGACCGGCTCACCGACCGGACGCTGGCCGAGGACCCGGCCTACGCCGCCCTGCTCGGGCGGACCGAGCTGCGCGAGCGGATCCACCACACTCTGCGCCAGGCCGTCGAGGGCCTGGTCCGCAGTGCGCGGGGGCTGCCGGTCGAACTCGCCGAGGCCCGCGCGACCGGCGCGCTGCGCGCCGAACAGGGTGTGCCGCTCGCGTCCTTGCAGCGCACCTACCGCCGCGGCGGCCGGCTGCTCTGGCAGAGCCTCACGGAGGCCGTGGCCGCGCACGACCGGGCGGCGCTGCCCCGCCTCCTGCCGGGGGCAGCCGCACTGTGGGACGTACTGGACCAGATGACGGACGCGTCCGCGCAGGCGTACCACGGGGTGGAGGCCGCGCGGGGCGAGCGGGAGCGCGAGCGCAGGGCGGCCCTGCTGGACGCGCTGCTGGACGGGTCGGGCGCGGCCGGGGAGGCGGCCGCGCAGCTGGGGCTGGCGCAGCCGGGCCGCTTCGCCGTGGTCGTGCTCGGGCCCGGCGGTTCGAGCGGATCCGGGGAACCGCCCGGCGGGCCGGGCACCCCGCGCGTGCTGTGGCGGATCCGCGCCGACGGCGAGCTGGGCCTGGCGGAGCTGGGCCACCACCCGCTGGTGGCCTTACGGGAGCTCCTCGCTCCCCTCGGCGTGCGGGCGGGGGTGAGCCCGGTCGTGACGACGCCCGCCGAGCTGGCCGGGGCGCGCAGGCTGGCGGCCCTCGCCCTGCGCGCCGGACCCGGGCCCGCCGGCCCGGGCACCGCCCTGCTGGACGAGCGGCTCCCGGCGGCGCTGGTCGCGGCCGATGCCGAACTGGCCTCCCGGCTGCGCCAGGTGGTGCTGGGGCCGGTGCTGGCGCTGCCCGCGGAGGACTGCCGGGTCCTGCTGACGACCCTGGGCACCTGGCTGACCTGTCAGGGCTCGACGACGTACGCCGCCCAGCGGCTCTACTGCCACCGCAACACCGTCTCCAACCGGCTCCGCCGCCTGGAGCAGCTCACCGGCCGGGCCCTGTCCGACCCGGCGCACGTGGTCGAGCTGGCCCTCGCCCACGCGGCGGTGACCCAGCGGGCTACCGCTTCGGCCCCACCGGTGGCACCGGCTCCCGCGGATCGGCCTGTCGCACCGACCGCAGCGGGTACGGCACGTCGATCACCGCGATCCCCGGGGTGAACAGCAGTCTCGCCTTCAGCCGCAGCGCGTTCTGGTTGTGCAGCGGCTGCTCCCACCAGTGCCCGACCACGTACTCCGGGATGACCACCGACAGCATGTCCGTCCCCTCGGTCGCCGCCGCCTGCTCCCGCACGTACTCCAGGACCGGCCGCACCACCTCGCGGTACGGCGAGTGCAGCACCGTCAGCGGGATCCCCGGGACGTGCTCCGCCCAGGCTTCGCGCAGCCGCCGCGCGTCCTGCTCGTCGGCGGCCACGGAGAGCGCGGTCAGGGTGTCGGGGCGCAGCCCCTGGGCGTAGCCGAGGGCCTTGAGGGTCGGGGCGTGCACGGAGGAGACGAGGACCACCACGTGGTGGCGGGCAGGCTTGCGCGGTCCGGCCCCGGGGGCGACGGAGACCTGCCGCGCGACCTGGTCGTAGTGGCGGCGGACCCCCTTCATGCCGAGGAACAGCGCCGGCATGGCGATGACGACCAGCCAGGCGCCGTGCGTGAACTTGGTGACCAGGACGATGACGAGGACCAGGGCGGTCATGACGGCGCCGAGCGCGTTGATGCCGAGCCGGCGGTGGATGTGGATCCGCTCGGCCCTGGGTGTGGCGGGCGAGGCGAGTTCCCGCCTCCAGTGCCGGACCATGCCGGACTGGGAGAGGGTGAACGAGACGAAGACGCCGATGATGTAGAGCTGGATGAGGCGGGTCAGCTCGGCGTCGAAGGCGACGATGAGGACGATGGCGGCGAGGGCGAGCAGGACGATGCCGTTGGAGTAGACGAGCCGGTCGCCGCGGTGGAAGAGCTGGCGCGGCGCGTACCGGTCCCTGGCGAGGATCGAGGCGAGCATCGGGAAGCCGTTGAAGGCGGTGTTCGCGGCCAGGATGAGCACGCCGGCGGTGACGGCCTGGAGCAGGTAGAAGAGGAAGTGCCAGCTCCCGAAGGTGGCACGGCCGATCTGGGCGAGTGCGGTGGACATGGGGGTGCCGGCGGCGAGGCCCAGTTCGGTGGGGTCGGCCGCGGCGTGCACCTCGTAGGACATGGCGAGGGCGGTGATGCCGGTGAACATCGTCACGGACAGCACGCCCATCACCGCGAGGGTGGTCGCCGCGTTCCTGGCCTTGGGCTTGCGGAAGGCGGGGACGCCGTTGCTGATCGCTTCGACACCGGTCAGGGCCGTGCAGCCGGAGGCGAAGGCGCGCATCGCGAGGAGGACCAGGGCGAGGCCCGTGTAGGTGCCGGCCGCGGTGATCGGCAGGTCGGCGGATTCGGCGCGGATGGTCTCGCCGGTCGCGAGCCGGACGGCGGCGCAGGCGAACATGACGTGGACGACGAGGACGAATCCGTAGGTGGGGATGGCGAAGAGGCGTCCCGACTCCCGTACGCCGCGCAGGTTCAGCACGCTCAGCAGCACCACGAAGGCGACGGACAGGGCGACTTCGTGGTCGCTGAGGGCGGGGATCGCCGAGGTGACGGCGGCGACGCCGGAGACGACGGACACGGCGACGGTCATGACGTAGTCGACGAGCAGGGCGCTGGCCGCCGTCAGGGCCGCCGTCGGCCCCAGGTTCTCGGAGCTGACGACGTACGCGCCTCCCCCGCCGGGATAGGCGTGGCAGGTCTGGCGGTAGGAGGCGATGACGACCACCATCAGGAAGACGATCGCGGCGGCCGCGTACCAGGTGAGGTGGAGCAGCGCGACCCCGCCGAGGGCGAGGATCAGCAGGATCTCCTCGGTGGCGTAGGCGACGGAGGAGAGCGGGTCGCTGCAGAAGATCGGCAGGGCGAGCCGTTTGGGCAGCAGGGTCTCGCCCAGGCGCGCGGTGTCGAGGGGCTCTCCGACCAGCACGCGCTTCGCATTGATACGCCTCATTACGGAATGATCGTCCATCTTGGTCGGTTTCCGGCCGTTATGGAGACTGTGTCATGCCGCGTTTCCGCCTGGGCCCACGGGGCCGGCCGGGCGCTCCGGCCGGCGGCTCGCTCACATCTTGGCGGCGGCGCCGCGGATGGCCTCGCGGATGCGGAAGTAGGTGCCGCAGCGGCAGATGTTGGCGATGGCGTCGATGTCCTCGTCGGTGGGTTCGCTGGTGCGCTGGAGCAGGGCGACGGCGGCCATGATCTGGCCGGGCTGGCAGAACCCGCACTGGGCTACGTCCTGTTCGAGCCAGGCCTCCTGCACGGGGTGCAGCTCGTCCCCCTTCGCCAGTCCCTCGATGGTGGTCACCGACTTTCCCGCGCAGGCGGAGACGGGCACCACGCAGGGGCGGACGTCCCTGCCGTCGAGATGGCTGGTGCAGGCCTTGCAGACGTCCACCCCGCAGCCGTACTTCGGGCCGTTGACGCCCAGCATGTCGCGGAGCACCCACAGCAGGGGCAGATCGTCGGGCGCGTCGACGGTGACGCTCCGCCCGTTGACGGTGAAGGTGTGCGAGGGCACGGCGTACTCCAGCGGTTAGCGCGGGTAGGGGGTGAAGTCGACGTCGAAGTCGAGGGGGAAGCTGCGGGGCTTCGAACCGGTGGCCCGGGCCCAGGCGTTGGCGATGGCGCCGACGGCGGCCGGGACGCCGAGCTCGCCCGCGCCGCCGGGCTCACCGCCGGTCGCCGGGAGCACGAAGACCCGTACGTCACGCGGGGTGTCACGCTGCCGCGCCCAGTGGAACTGGCTGTAACTGCCTTCCAGCGGCAGCCCCTTGTCCAGGTGCAGTCCGGCCCGCAGGGTGGTGGAGATCGCGTCGGTGAGTGCGCCGATCATCTGGCCCTCCAGCCCGCGCGGGTTGACGGGCAGGCCCACGTCGACGGCGATGACGGCCTTGGTGACGCGGACGTGCTCCGGGTCGCGGGTGTCGATCTCGACGAGGCAGGCGGTGCGGGACTTGTACTCCTCGTGGAAGGCGATGCCCTGGGCGCGGCCGGCGGGCATCGTACGGCCCCAGTCGCCCTCGGTGGCCGCCTTGTCCAGCACCGCGCGCTGCGCGGCGGTCTTGAGGAAGGTGCGGCGGAAGCGGTACGGGTCCTTGCCGGTCGCGGCGGCCAGCTCGTCGACGACGATCTCCTCGGCGCCGCGCGTGTTGGCGGAGTACACGGAGCGCCACGAGCCGGTGGGGATGCCGGTCGGCACCTCGGTGAGCCCCTGGGTGGTGAGTCCGAAGTGGTACGGGGACTTGACCGTGGTGTGGAACAGGGTCTGGGCGAGGGTGGCGTTGCCGAGGCCGAGCGGCAGGCTGGCGGCGGTGGCGGTGATGATCTCGCCGAGCCCGTGCCGGAAGTCGGTCTCGGCGGCGGCGACGCGGTGCTCGAAGCTGAGGACCTCACCGAGGAGGTGGGTGGCCCGGATCTTGTGGTGGGTCGCGGGGCGCATCCGGCCGTGCCGGGTGTCGTCCACCCGGGTCCACATCAGCTTGACCGGGCGGCGGCAGGCCTTGGAGATGCGGGCGGCCTCCAGGGCGGCGTCGAAGAACAGCCGCCGGCCGAAGGAGCCGCCGGCCTGCACCACGTGCACCTTCACCCGGTCCAGCGGCAGTCCGAGGTCGGCGGCTATGGTCTGGCGCGCGACGATCGGGGACTTCAGCCCGGACCAGATCTCGGCGCGGTCCTCGCGGACGTCGGCGATCGCGGAGTTGGTCTCCATCGGGGCGTGGCTGACGAAGGCGAAGTCGAACTCGGCGTCCACGTGCGGGGTGAGCAGCGGCGGCACCACCAGCGGTCCGGTGGCGGCGCGCAGTTTCGTACGGATCTCCGCGTCCGAGAGCCGGTCGGCCGTGCCGGGTCCCCAGCTGACCTGGAGGGCGGTCTTGGCGTCGAGGGCCTGCCCGAAGGTCTCGGCGACGACGGCGACGCCGGTCGGCACGGTCACCACGTGCAGGACCCCGGGCATGGCCTGGACGGCGGCGAGGTTGCCGACGCCGCGCACGGTCCCGCCGAGGGTGGGCGGGCGGCGCACCACGCAGGGCTTGGCGCCGGGCACGTCGAGGTCGAGGGTGTAGCGCTGGGCGCCGGTGACCATGGCGCGGGCGTCGATCCGGCTGGTCGGGGTGCCGACCAGGGTGTGCCGCGCGGCCGGTTTCGGGGTGGCGCCGAGGACGATCAGGCCGGGGTCGGCCGCGGCCGCGGCGAGGCTGCCGTAGTCGGCGGTGCGGCCGTCGGGGGCGCGTACGACGCCGTTCGCGGTGCTCAGCGTGGCGGCGGAGAGGCTCCAGCGCGCCGCGGCGGCGGCGACGAGGCGGGCCCGGGCGGTGGCGGCGCTCTGGCGGACCGGTCCGTAGAGGGAGCGGATGGAGTTGGAGGATCCCGTGAGCTGGTTGAAGAGCAGCTCGGGGCGGGCGTCGTCCAGCTCCACGCGGACGGCGGCCAGCGGTGCGTCGAGTTCCTCGGCGACGAGCATGGCCACGGCGGTGGTGAGGCCCTGGCCCACCTCCTCGCGGGGCAGCCGGAAGCGGATGGTGCCGTCCGCCTCCACTGCGAGGGCCAGCAGGGTGGAGGTGGGGGCGCCGGCCAGAATGAAGAGGTCGCCGAGGTCCACCAGGTCGGCGATGACGGGCAGGCTCGGGATCACCGCGTGGGCGGGCTGCGGGGCGAGGGCGTCGGCCCCGGCGCGGGTGACGAGGGCGAGGGTCGGCGCCGCGACGAGGTAGGTCAGGAAAGAGCGGCGGCTCTGTCCGGCCGCGCTGCTCTGTTCGGTCATGTCGCCACGTCTCCTATGTGTGGGGCCCCCGTGTCGTGGTGTCCCGCCCCGCTTCAGCCCGCTGAAGCGGACCGCACCTGCTCGTTACCGACACGTAGAGTAGCGATCAAGGGGTGCGGTGGGAAGCTTGAATCCGGCCCCCTCCCAGCGGCGTTCCGCACGACGGGGTCCTTCGTTCGGGGGGTACCACGGGAGAGCGACGACCGGCGTCCTGGGCGGGTTCGGCGGCACGGACCGCTCGTACAGCTCGTTCGTACGATCGACCCGCCGCGTCCGGACGGCCGGTTTCCGGCCGGTACGCGGGCGCCGCGGCGCCGAGTCGACCGGATCCCGTCCCGGGCGGACGATGGAGGAAACAGAAGGAGGTGTTCGCGATGGCCACTTTCATGGACGTCCACACGGGCATGAAGGGCATCACGGAAGAGGCACTGACGGCCGCCCACCGGGCTGACCTGGCGATCGAGGCCGACGAGGGCGTGCACTTCGTCAAGGCGTGGGCCGACCCGGATTCGGGCACGGTCTACTGCCTGTCCGAGGGGCCTTCGGCCGACGCGGTCCAGCGGATCCATGAGCGGTCCGGGCACCCGGCGGACGAGATCCACCCGGTCCCGCTGACCGTTTCCTGACGCCACGTCAGCACGACGCGCGCGCAGCCCGATCCGGCCTGACCGGATTCGTTCGCACAGCACAGGGGGGGAGGGGAGGCCTGCGGCATATGCCTGATGCAAGACCGTTACGGATGTTGCCAAACGCCTTACAGCCCCTCGCTCCCTGTGCAACAGTCGTAACCGGTCCTTCTTTCAGACCTGGCCGTGCCGCGCCTGTATCGGAGTTCTCATGCCGTCGCACCTGTCCGCGGACCGTCCCGCGCAGCCCCCCGAGCCCGGAGCGGTGGACGCGCTGATTTCACAGACCCGCCGCTTGCGGGGAGAAGTGGACGCGGTCCGCCGCGACACCGTCGTGGACGACGACGACGCCCAGGGCCGCTGGCAGCGCGCCCTGTGCGATCTCGCCGTGCACCACCTCGACGACCTCGGCCAGCACCTCGGCCAGCTCAAGGAGGGCCTGCCGCCCGCGCCCGAGGTCGTCGAACTGCCCGAGGCCGTCCCCGAGGCCGCGCCGGAGGACCGCCAGACCCGCGTCGGCAGCTCCGAGTGGAACCTGCTGACGGACGAGGTCACCTGGTCCGACGAGCTCTTCGAGATCTTCGGCCGGTCCCCCGAGGCGGGCCCCCTGCCCCTGGACGAACTGGGCTCGAACCTGTTCTCCGAGGACCAGCCCCTGCTGACCGCGATGGTCACCGACTGCCTCGTGGACGGCAAGCCGATAGACGGCGAATTCCGCATCGTCCGGGCCGACGGCCGGGTGCGGACACTGCACATGAGGGGCGAGCCGGTACTCGACTCCGACGGCTGCACGGCCTCCATGTGGGCCGTACTGCGCGACGTCAGCGAACTGCGCCGCAGCCAGCGGGCGGTACGCGAGTCCCGTGACTCGCTCCAGCGCCGACGGGAGATCGCGCAGACCGAGCACCGGCTGGCGGTCGAGCTCCAGGAGGCCGTGCTCCCGCCGTGGCGCGGCTCCCTGCGGTTCCCGCACCGCAACGAGGGCGCGATGGACGTCGCCGCGCACTACCTCCCTTCCGCGACCAGCGCGCTGATCGGCGGCGACTGGTACGACGCGCTCGAACTCCCCGACGGCTGCTCGCTGCTGACGGTCGGTGACCTCACCGGCCACGGGGTGAGCGCCACCTCCGGGATGGCGATGATGCTCGGCGCCCTGCGCGGTATGGCCATGGCCGGGATCGAGCCGGGCCCGCTGATGGGCTGGCTCAACCAGCTGCTGGAGAACACGGTGCAGCCCTCCCTCGGTTCGGCGGTCTGCTGCCGCTACGACCCCGCGCGCCGGATGCTCTCCTGGGCGCAGGCCGGACACCCAGCGCCGCTGCTCTTCCGCCGCGGCCAGGGCCGTGCGCTCCAGCCGCCGGAGGGCGTGCTGCTGGGGGCGACCTCCGGGGCGGCGTACGGGCAGGCCGAGGAGCGGCTGGAAGAGGGCGACGTACTCATCCTGCACACGGACGGTCTGACCCCGCGCAGCATCGAGTTCAGCCGGGCGGACGGGACGGAGCGGCTGCTGGCGCTCGCGCCGCGGTTCTCGGCGGCGCGGTCGGCACGGGACTGCGTACGGATGGTGACGGAGGAGTTCGGCGAGAGCGAGCGCGAGGACGACGCGTGCGTCCTGGTCGCCCGGATAGGCGGTTAGTCGCGCGGCCCACCGGGCCGGGGGACGGGATTCAGGGGCCGCGCCGGCCGGCGCGGCCTTTCTCGTGTGCCCCCTGCCGCGGGCTCCCACGCCCTCTCGGCCCCCACTGCCCGCAGACCTCGGTGCCCGCTCAGCTCGGTGCCCGCTCAGACCTCGGCGCCGCGCGGGGCACGCGGCGCGGGGCCGTTCGGGAGGGCCAGCTCGATCTCTTCGCGCAGGTCCTCGATGCGCGCGTAGCCGGCGTACTGGCCTGTGAGCCGGTACATCTCGCGCAGCCGGTCCCACGTCCGGTGCGAGGAGGTCTCGTTCATCGAGACGAGGGCGAGACGGGCGTAGCGGTCGGCCTGTTCCGGGTCGTCGGCGATGAAGCAGGCCGAGGCCAGGGAGAGGTAGTCGAAGATCTGCGAGCGCTGGTAGCCCTCGCCGCGCAGTCGCAGCGCCTCCATGGCGTGCCGTGCCGCGACCGGCGCCGCCGTGGCGTCGTGGTCGGCGAGCGTGCGGTACGCCAGGGCCTGCATGCCGTGCAGATCCGCCTCGTCGAAGTGCTGCATCCACGACGGCGGCGGTACGTCGCCCTTGTCGGACACGAACAGGTCCTCGGCCTCGCCGAGCGTGCGGCGCATGGCCTGGCCCTTGCCCATGGCGGCCTGGGCCCACGCCTCGATGGTGTGCAGCATGGCGCGGGTGCGCGGCAGGGTCTGCTCGCCGGAGCCGGACTGCGCCAGCTTCATCAGGTCCAGGGCCTCGTGGGGCTTGCCGAGGTGCACCATCTGGCGGGCCGCCCGGGACAGCGCCTCGCCGGCGCGCGGCCGGTCGCCGCCCTCGCGGGCGGCGTGCGCGGCGATGACGAAGTACTTCTGGGCGGTGGGTTCGAGGCCGACGTCGTGCGACATCCAGCCCGCCAGTACGGCCAGGTTGGCCGCCACCCCCCACAGCCGCCGCTGGAGGTGGTCGGGGTGGTGGTAGGCGAGCATGCCGCCCACCTCGTTGAGCTGACCCACGACGGCCTTGCGCTGGAGCCCGCCGCCCCTGGAGGCGTCCCAGGCCCGGAAGACCTCGACGGAGCGTTCCAGGGCCGCGATCTCCTGGGAGCCGATCGGAGCGGCCTCGTAGCGGCCGTAGCCGGCCTGCTCGGCCTGGGAATCACCGAAGCGCTGGGCGTCCTCGGCGGTGGCGGGGTCGGTGTGGAGCCAGTCGTACATGGCGTTGCTGAGGGCTGAGCCGGCGGTGAGCGCGGCTCCCGCGCCCATCAGGCCGCGACGGTTGAGCATGAGGTCCATTCCCGTGAATTCGGTGAGGACCGCGGCTGTGCGTTCGGGCGCCCAGGGCACTCCGTCGGGGTTCTCCCGCACCCCGTCCGGCTGCCGTCTGCTGGTGCGCCGCTGCCGTACGAACCCGAGGTCCTCGATGGTCACGACACGACCGAGCCGCTCGGTGAACAGGGCTGCCAGCACCGTGGGCACCGGTTCGCGCGGGGTCTCCCCCATGTCGATCCAGCGCCGCACCCGCGAGGTGTCGGTGGCCAGCTGGTGGTGGCCCATCGCCGCCGCCTGCCGGTTGACCATCCTCGCCAGTTCGCCCTTCGACCAGCCTGCCAGACCGAACAGATCGTTCAGGCGGGCGTTTGGTCCTCTGCTCACTTCAAGCCCCCAGGTTCTCGGCTGAGTTGACAGTAACCCCCCGTCAGATGCCCAGCGACTATTCGCCAGGGTTCGCCAGGGTCCGCTCGATGGTCCGCCACCCACGGCCGGGTGTCAGGTAGGAATGCGCCTCCCCGACCCGGTCACCGGCGGAACTCCCCAGGGTGAAGTACGGGATCGGCGGGGCGGCGTACGCACTCGTCGGCGCACGAAGGGAACCGTAAACGCCATGTACGCAGCAACGTCCTCCGTGTCCGCCCCGGTCCGGCCGCACCGCACGCTCCAGGCGGGCGGCGGCCCCTACCTCGACCCCGGCCGCCCGCCGGCCCCGGCGCAGGGCGCCGTACGGGCGCGGCGGCTGCCGGGGGCCGGATCGCCACAGCCGCTCAGCGGAAGAATCGACCTGTCGGGGCCGCAGGGGGCGCAGCTGCGCACCGCGCTCGCGTCGGTGCAGCGGATCTGTCCCGAGTTCGCGCCCGTACAGGTGCTGCGGCGCAGCGGCCGATCGGTCCTCCTGGTGGGGACGACGGGACGGATGACCGCCGTCGCGAAGGTTTTACTGGACCATTCGCCCGAGTGGCGCGAGCGGTACCGGCACGAAATAGCGACGTACCGGACGTTCGTCCGGCACCGCCCGCCGGTCCGGGTGCCGCGGCTGATCGCCGCCGATCCGGAGAACTGCGTCCTGGTCGTCGAGCGGATGGCGGGGCGGGTCGCGGCCCTTCAGCGGCATCCGGTGGAGGCCCCGCCCCGGACCGATCTACGGGCCGCGCTGGGCGCGGTGTGCCGGGTGAACCAGTGGCGGCCGCCGGCCGACCTCTTCGGGCACCCGCTGGACTACGCGCGGCGGATCTCGCGGGACCACCAGCTGGGACTGCTGACCGACCGGGACTTCGGCGATCTGCAGAAGCTGCTGCACGGGCTTCGACCGGCCGGCATCACGTGGCAGTTCAACCACGGCGACGCCCTGCTGTCGAACCTGCTGCTGTCCCCGGCCGGGCCGGTGCTGCTCGACTGGGAGCACGCGGGCTGGTACCTGCCGGGCTACGACCTGGCCACGCTGTGGACGGTGCTGGGTGACGCCCCCGCGGCCCGTGCCCAGATCAGCCGGCTCGCCCAGGCAGCGGGCCCGGCGGCCCGGGACGCCTTCCTGGTGAACCTGATGCTGGTGCTGACGCGGGAGATCCGGATGTCCGAGACGGCGGTACAGCGCTCGATGCTGGCGGCCGCCCCTGCCCAGCCTCTGCCGGCGGGGGCCCTGTCCTCGGGTGAGGAGCAGCGTCTGCTGCTGCGCCGCCTGCACGACGATGCGGGGATGGCCCGCAGAGCGGTCCGCGCGGCGGTCGGCACGCGCTGACCGCGACGCCCGGCGCCCGGCGCCCCGTAAGAGATCCCGTGGGCCGCACACCTGGTGTGCGGCCCACGGGATTTTTGCGTACGGGCCCCCCGTGTGGGCGCCGTCCATGTCTTGACATCACATGATCCCCCGAAGACCTTTTCTGATCCGGCGTCAGTCATGCTGAAGCCGTTCCTCTTCCTCCCCTGCCGCTGGAGCCTGCCCATGACCGACAGCCCGGACCTTTCGCCCGCCTCCTGTCTCCCCTCCCGCCGGACGGTGCTCGCCGGGGCGGGGGCCGGGGTGCTCGCCGCCACCGTGCTGCCGGGCGCCGCCGCGCGGGGCTCCGGCGCCGATGACGGGGTTCCGCTCGGCGAGTACGACGTCGTCGTGGTCGGGTCGGGGGCGTCCGGGATGACCGCCGCCCTCACCGCCGCCGGGCGGGGCCTGAGCGTGCTGGTGGTGGAGAAGGCCCCGACCTTCGGCGGCTCGGCCGCCCGTTCCGGCGCCGGCATATGGCTGCCGAACAACTCGGTGATCCTGGGCGCGGGGGTGCCGGACACCCCGGAGAAGGCGGCGGCGTACCTCTCGGCGGTGGTGGGGCCCGACGTACCGGCCGACCGGCAGCGGGCGTTCCTCGCCAACGGGCCGCGGATGCTGGACTTCGTCATGGCCAACAGCCCGCTGAAGTTCCGTTTCATGGACGGCTACAGCGACTACTACCCGAATCTGCCCGGAGGGCTGCCGAACGGCCGCTCCATCGAGCCGGACCAGATCGACGGGAACGTCCTCGGCTCCGAGCTGGCGCGCCTGAACCCGGCGTACATGCCGGTGCCGGCCGGGATGGTGGTGTTCAGCCAGGACTACAAGTGGCTCAACCTCGCGGCGGTCAGCGCGAAGGGGCTCGCGGTGTCCACCGAGTGCCTGGCGCGCGGGACGAAGGCCGCGCTGCTCGGGCAGAAGCCGCTGACCATGGGCCAGGCCCTCGCCGCCGGGCTGCGGGCGGGACTGTCGCGGGCGGGGGTGCCGGTGTGGCTGGACAGCCCGCTCGTCGAACTGGTCCAGGAGGGCGGGGCGGTCACCGGCGTCGTGGTGGAGAAGGACGGCGTACGGGGTGTCGTACGGGCCCGCAAGGGCGTGGTCATCGGCTCCGGCGGCTTCGAGCACAACGCGGAGATGCGGGAGCGCTACCAGCAGCAGCCGATCGGCACCGAGTGGTCGGTGGGCGCGAAGGAGAACACCGGCGACGGGATCCGGGCGGGCGAACAGGCCGGAGCGGCGCTGGCGTTGATGGAGGACGCCTGGTGGGGGCCGTCGATCCCGCTGCCGGGCGAGCCGTACTTCTGCCTGGCCGAGCGGACGCTGCCGGGCGGCCTGATGGTCAATCAGGCGGGGGCCCGGTTCGTGAACGAGGCGGCGCCGTACAGCGATGTGGTGCACGTGATGTACGAGAAGGACCGGGGCGCGCCCGGTTCGCATATCCCGGCGTGGCTGATCGTGGACCAGCACTACCGCAACAAGTACCTGTTCAAGGACATTCTGCCGACCCTGCCCTTCCCCGACGCGTGGTACGAGGCGGGGGCGGCGAAGAAGGCCTGGACCTGGGACGCCCTGGCGGGTCAGATCGGGGTGCCGGCGGCCGCGCTGCGGGCGACGCTGGGCCGGTTCAACGCCCAGGCGTGGAACGGCACCGACACCGACCACCACCGGGGCGACACGGCGTACGACCACTACTACACGGATCCGAACGTGCAGCCGAACTCGTGCCTGGCGCCGGTGTGGGCGCCGCCGTTCTACGCCTTCAGGATCGTGCCGGGGGATCTCGGGACGAAGGGCGGCATCGTCACGGACGCGCGGGCCCGTGCGCTGCGGGCGGACGGCTCGGTGATCCCTGGGCTGTGGGCGGCGGGCAACGCCAGCGCGGCGGTCATGGGGCACAGCTACGCGGGGGCCGGATCGACCCTCGGGCCCGCGATGACCTTCGGCTATGTCGCGGCGAACGACATCGCGGACGCGTAGGCGGATGGCGCAGGCGGACGTTACGCGGATGTGCGGGCCGCGAAACCTCAGCCTTGCTGGAACAGCTCGGCGGGCAGCGGCTTCAGCAGCGCGTAGAGGTCGTCGGTGATCGGGCGGTCCCAGCTGGCGATGGTCACGAGGACGTTGTCGCTGCGGTCGAACTGCACGCAGGAGATCCGGCTCTCGGAGAGCTTGACCTTGCGGACGATGAGGAGGTTGTCGCCCTGCATGACGGGGCAGTCCTCGGAGCCGGAGACCTCGACCTCCTCGTCGTTCTCGAGGGCGGCGAGGAGCTGGGCCACCTCGAAGGGAACCTCGCCCTCGGCGAGGTCCCGGGCGGGGGATCCCTCCGGGAGGTTTCCGATGATCATGGCGGGACCGCGGCCGCCGAACAGGTCGTAGCGGAGGAAGACACCCTGGCAGCTGCCGTCGGCGGCGGGCAGCAGCCCGGCCCCGAGATTGCCCGGCCAGTCCCCCGGGTCCATGGCCAGGACGTCGAAGTCCGGGCCGGCGGGTGTGGCGGCGCGGTGGCGGCGGAGGAAGGACATGCCGCCATGGTACGTGCACGCGCGGGGGATTTCCGGCCTGGGGGCCTTCCGCGGGCCGCCGGGCGCCGCGGCTCCGGGGGGCGCGGAACCTCGTACGGGGCTACGGCGGGCGAGACTCCTTACCGCTGCGTGAACCAGCGGCCGAGCCGTGCGGCGCCGCCGGTGACGTGGAGCGACGTGGCGGGCAGCCGCTGCCGGAGGAACAGCACCAGGTCGCCGGCGCCGTCCGCGGCCTCGACGTCCGCCAGGGCGGCCCGCCATCGGCGCCGGGCCGGGGATCACCGCCTCGAACGTCCGGGCGACCGCGTCGGCCGCGTCGGCGGGGTCGAAGGACGCCGGTTCGCCGGTGAGGGGCTGCCGCCACACGGGTGCGTCCGGCCGGTGTTCGCGTAGCACCGCCGCGAGGTCCCGGGAGGCGCGGTAGGCGGCTCGCGCCACGGGCGTACGGGTGCCGGATTCCGTTGTTCCGCCCGTTCCGCTATTCCGCCGAACGGGCGGCCAGTTGCTCCAGCACGCGGACGGCCTCGGCGGCCCGGTCGGCGGCCACGAACAGGTGGTCGTGGTGGTAGCCGGCGATCACATTGCAGCTGAGGCCGTGGGCGGCGAGTTCGGCGGCGAAGGCTCCGGTGAGGCCGACGGCGTCCAGGGCCGAGTGGATCCGAAGGGTGATCCAGCCCGCGGTGTACGCGTAGGCGAGCCCTGCCGCGTCGGCGTCCTCCTGACGCAGGACCAGGGTGAGCCCCTCGGGCTCCAGGACGGTGGCGACCGGTGCGGTCCCGGCCGGCACGGTGGTGCCGGGGACGGTACAGAACACGTACCGCCCCTCGTTCAGCTCGGGCCGCATACCGCTCAGCAGTTTCCGCAGGTCAGTCTCGCCGCTCATGCCTCCACCCTAGGTGCGGGGGCGGGGGCGGATCCGGGGGCGGGGCGGATCCGGGGGGACGGGCCGCCGCCAGGGCGGCGGCTCCGCGCCCGGCCGGGTCACGTCAGGTCGAACTCCCCACCTCGGGCCTCCACGACGAACTTGCGCCACTCGTCCGGCGCGAAGATCAGCGAGGGGCTGTCGGGGCGCTCGCTGTTGCGCATCGCGATGAACCCCTCCACGAAGGCGATCTGGACATCGCCCACCCCTCGACTGCTCGACCGCCAGTCCGCCCCGCTGAGATCCAGCTCGGGCTTGCCCCAGCCAGCGAGGGACTGCGAAGTCATGCTCTCGGCCACGTGCGTGCTCCTCCCGGTACGTCGTCCGGCCGCCAGGGTAGCCATCGCGGCGGGTGGCGCACAGGGCACGGTGGGTGACCGGTACCCGGCCCGGGAGGTGGATTCCCGTTCCGCGGCCGTTCAGGAGACCGGCGCCTCGGCCCCCACCAGCCACATCGCGAAGAACTGCGCCCCGCCGCCGTAGGCGTGCCCGAGCGCCCGGCGGGCTCCCGGGATCTGGTGTTCCCCGGCCTGGCCGCGGACCTGGAGCGCCGCCTCCGCGAAGCGGATCATGCCGGAGGCACCGATCGGGTTGGTGGACAGCACTCCGCCGGAGGGGTTCACGGGGAGGTCGCCGTCGAGTTCGGTGACCCCGGCCTCGGTCAGCTTCCAGCCCTCGCCCTCCTCCGCGAAGCCGAGGTTCTCCAGCCACATCGGCTCGTACCAGGAGAAGGGCACGTAGAGCTCCACGGCGTCGATCTCGCGGCGCGGGTCGCTGATCCCGGCCTGCCGGTAGACGTCCGCCGCGCAGTCCTTGCCCGCCTGCGGCGAGACGAAGTCCTTGCCCGCGAAGAGGGTCGGCTCGCTGCGCATCGCCCCGCCGTGCACCCAGGCCGGCGGCTTCGGTGAACGGCCCGCGCCCGCCCGGTCGGTGAGGATCATCGCGCAGGCCCCGTCGGAGGACGGACAGGTCTCGGAGTACCGGATCGGGTCCCACAGCATCGGCGAGGCCTGGACCTTCTCCAGGGTGAGGTCGTGCTCGTGCAGGTGGGCGTACGGATTCTTCAGCGCGTTGCGGCGGTCCTTGTACGCGACGAGCGAGCCGACGGTGTCGGGCGCGCCGGTGCGCCGCATGTACGCGCGCACGTGCGGGGCGAAGAACCCGCCGGCGCCCGCCAGCAGCGGCTGCTGGAAGGGGACGGGCAGGGAGAGACCCCACATGGCGTTGGACTCCGACTGCTTCTCGAAGGCGAGGGTGAGGACGGTGCGGTGGACGCGGGCGGCGACCAGGTTGGAGGCGACCAGGGCGGTGGAACCGCCGACCGAACCGGCCGTGTGGACGCGGAGCATGGGCTTGCCGACCGCGCCGAGCGCGTCCGCCAGGTACAGCTCCGGCATCATCACCCCCTCGAAGAAGTCGGGGGCCTTGCCGATGACGACGGCGTCGATGTCCGCCCAGGTCAGTTCGGCGTCCGCGAGGGCGCGGGCGGCCGCCTCTCGGACCAGTCCGGCGATGGAGACGTCGTGGCGGGCGGACACGTGCTTGGTCTGGCCGATGCCGACGACGGCCACCGGCTCCTTGCCCGTCCTGTTCATGCGGGGTCCCCTTCCAGGACGGCGACCAGGTTCTGCTGGAGGCAGGGACCCGAGGTGGCGTGGGCGACGGCCCGGTCGGACTCGCCGCGGTGGATGCGGGCGGCCGCCTCGCCGATCCGGATCAGGCCCGCGGCCATCACCGGGTTGGCGGCGAGCGCCCCGCCCGAGGGGTTGACGGCCACGTCGTCGCCGAGACCGAGGGCCTTCTTGAGCACGACCTCCTGCGAGGAGAACGGCGCGTGCAGTTCCGCCGTGTCCACCGGGGCCTCGAAGACCCCGGCGTGTTCGGCGGCGATCCGGGTGGACGGGGAGTCGGTGAGGTCGCGCAGGCCCAGGCTGTGGGCCTCGATGCGGTGGTCGATGCCGGTGATCCAGGCGGGCCGCTCGCACAGCCGCCGGGCGACGTCGCCCGCGGCCAGGATCACCGCGGCCGCGCCGTCGCCGACGGGCGGGCAGTCGCCGGTGCGCAGCGGGGCCACCTGGTAGGCGCCCTGCGGGACGGCGCCGGTCAGCTGGGCGTGCGGGTTCGCCCGGGCGGCGGCGCGGCTGCGGGCGCCGATCGCGGCGAGGGCCGGCTCGTCCGTCTCCCCCGCGTCGATCAGGGCCTGGGCCTGGAGGGCGGCCAGGGCCACCGCGTCGGGCCACAGGGGGGCGACGTAGTACGGGTCGAGCTGGCGGGTGAGGACGTCGCGTACGGATCCGGGCGAGGACTTCCCGTACGCGTAGACGAGTGCGGTGTCGGCCTCGCCGGTCTGGATCTTGACCCAGGCCTCGTAGAGGGCCCAGGCGCCGTCCATCTCGACGTGCGACTCGGAGATCGGCGGCCAGGCGCCGACGCCGTCGAGGGTCATGGTGAAGGAGAAGGCCCGGCCGGCGAGGTAGTCGCTGGAACCGGAGCAGGTGAAGCCGATCTCGTTGGCCTTCAGGCCGGTCCGGGCCAGGACCTGGTGCAGGACCGGCATGACCATCTCGACTTCGCTGAGCTCGTCGGTGCGGCGCAGGTGGTCGCTCTGCGCGAAGGCGACGACGGCCACGTCGCGTGCGTGCCTCGGTGTCGGCGGGGTCGGCGGCGTCTTCGGCATCAGATGAGCTCCTTGTACGCGTCGTAGTCCGCGTCCGGCTCGCCGGTGGGACGGTAGTGGTCGGGGTGGCGGCCGCCCTCGGTCCACACCGGTTCGACGCGCAGGCCCATGCGGACCTGGTCGTACGGGATGCCGCCGATCCGGCCGTGGAGGGCGAGGCCGGCGCCGTCGAGGGCGATGTGGGCGTAGACGTAGGGGACTTCGATGTCGAGGCCGCGCGCCTTGATGTTGACGATGCAGTACGTGGTGACCGTGCCGGCCGGGCCGACCTCGACCTCGTCGGTGGTGGCGACCCCGCAGGTCGGGCACGCGCCGCGCGGCGGGACGTAGACCTTGTGGCAGGAGGGGCAGCGTTCGCCGACGGTCCGCCGCTCGGAGAGGGCGTTGATGTAGGCGCTCTGGGCGCGGCCGGGGCTGTACGTGTAGTCCAGGCGGGCGGCGGCGACGATGCCGGTCACGGGGTCGGCGAACTCCCCGGTGTGCGGGGCGGCTTGGCGGCGCTCCGGGCCTTCGGTCCCCTCGTTCGCGCCCTCGTACGGCTCGAAGCAGGCGATGTCGGTGATGGCGCCGGTCCGGTCGGCGGCCCACCGGACGCGGACCCGCATGCCGGTGCGCACGGCGTCGGGGCCGGGGGCGTCGAGGGCGTGCAGGAGGGCGGTGTCGGCGCCGTCGAGGGTGACCAGGACCCAGGCGAAGGGGGTGTCGAGAGGCTGGTGGGGGCGGGGAACGCCGTTCCAGGCCCAGGTGGTGACGGTGCCGGTGACGCCGACCTCGACGAGGTCGCGGATCTCCTCGGCGGTGACGGGGTCGTACTCGACGGGCGGCACCATCACCCTGCCGTCGGAGGTCCTGACGCCGAGGACGACCCCTTCGCGCAGGCCGGTGAGGAAGGCGCTCTGGACGGGTCCGAGGGAGCGGGTGAAGGGAAACTCGACGACGAGGGGCGCCCGGAGCACCTCGGGTGGGGACGCGGCTGTCATGGTGGCTCTCCGATCTTCGGGAACGGTCTTCTCGGCCTCACCGGCGTCCTTTCGGCCCCGCCGGAGGCATTTCCAGCCCTGTCCGGGGCCTTCTCAGCCCCGCCAGGGGGTATCCCCATGACGGAGTCATTGGGGGGTGAGGCGCGGGGTCCGGGGCGGAGCCCTGGTCTTTGAAGCCCCGCCGGCGATTGAGGCGCGGGGGTCCGGGGGCGGCGCCCCCGGCAGCGGCGCCGCGCAGGCCCACGCACAGCACCGGCACCGGCACCGGCACCGGCACCGGCGGCTACTCCCGCCGGTACACCGCCGGCCGCTTTTCGGCGAAGGCCCGCGCCCCCTCCCTGGCGTCGGCCGTGTCGAAGATCGGCCACCCCCGGGCGAGTTCGGCCGCCAGCCCCTCGGTCTCCGTCAGCTCGGCGGCTTGGTAGACGGACGCCTTGACCGCCTCGACGGCGAGCGGCCCGCACGCGTTGATCCGTTCGGCGATCTCCAGCGCGGCCTCCAGCGCCGTCCCGTCCGGCACCACCCGTCCGACGAGACCGATCCGCGCCGCCTCCTCGGCCGAGTACGGACGTCCGGTCAGCAGCATCTCCAGGGCGTGCGTGCGCGGGATCTGGCGTGGCAGCCGCACCGTCGAGCCGCCGATCGGGAACAGCCCCCGTTTGACCTCGAACAGCCCGAAGGTGGCGCCGTGCGCGGCGACCCGGATGTCGGTGCCCTGGAGGATCTCGGTGCCGCCCGCCACGCAGTACCCCTCCACCGCGGCGATCACCGGCTTGCGCGGCCGGTGGTGGCGCAGCATCGCCTTCCAGTGCAGGTCGGGGTCGGCCCTGAGCCGGTCGCGGTACTGGTCGCCCGCCATCCCCTTCCCGGCCAGCGCCTTGAGGTCCATGCCGGCGCAGAAGTCGCCGCCCGCGCCCGTCAGGACCACCGAGCGGACCGTGTCGTCCGCGTCCGCCTCCAGCCAGCCGTCGTAGAGCCCCACCAGCAGGGGAAGCGAGAGCGCGTTCTTCGCCTCCGGCCTGTTCATGGTGAGTACCAGCGTGGCGCCGTGGCGCTCCACGGTCAGGTGTTCCGTCCCACCCATTGCCGTCCTCCCGTCTCAAGACCTAGAACAGGTTGCAGTAGGGGCGGGTGCAGTTCAATAGTTTTCTGACAGTCAGTCAGATTTCTTGGACCGCTCCCTTCCCCCTTGCAGACGGCGGCGCTGTAATGACCGCCGGAGCGGACCAGCCATGCGACTGCCATGGAATTTCCAGGGTCAGGAGGAACGGTGGAGTACAACCTTGCCGACCTGTTCGAGTCGGTCGTGGACGTGGTCCCGGACCGCGAGGCCCTCGTATACGTGGACCACCCCGGGACCGGCGCCGAACGCCGCCTGACGTACGCGGAGCTGGACGCGGCGGCCAACCGCATCGCGCACCACCTGCTGGACAGCGGGCTGAAGGCCGGCGAACACCTGGGCCTGCACCTCTACAACGGGATCGAGTACCTCCAGACCGTGCTGGCCTGCCTCAAGGCCCGCCTGGTGCCGGTGAACGTCAACTACCGGTACGTGGAGGAGGAGCTGGTCTACCTCTACAACGACGCCGACCTCGCCGCGCTCGTCTTCGAGGGCGAGTTCACCGGGCGGGTGGCGGCCGCGCTGCCGCAGACCACGAAGCTGCGGCACCTGATCAGGGTCGGTGCGGTCCCCGAGGGCGCGCCGGAGCCGGCGGTCGCGCCGGTCGCGTACGCGGACGCCGAAGCGGCCGGCTCACCCGAGCGCGGTTTCGCCCCGCGCTCCGCCGACGACCTGTTCATCATCTACACCGGCGGTACGACCGGCATGCCCAAGGGCGTCATGTGGCGGGCCGAAGACCTCTTCTTCGCGGGGCTCTTCGGCGGCGAGCCGACGGGCGAGCCGGTGAAACGGCCCGAGGAACTGGCCGAGCGGGTCGCGGCGCGCGGGGCCGGTCTCACCTTCTTCCCCGCTCCGCCGCTGATGCACGGGACCTCGACCCTGACCTCGTTCATCGCCTTCAACTACGGGCAGCGGGTGGTGATCCACCGCAAGTACGCGCCCGAGGAAGTGCTCCGGACCATCGAGAAGGAGAGGGTTTCCAGCGTGTCACTGGTGGGCGACGCGATGCTCAGGCCCCTCATCGACGCCCTGAACGGCCCGCTGAGGGGGACGGACCTGTCCTCGCTGTTCAGCGTCTCCTCGTCCGGAGCGATCATGTCCGAGACGGTGCGCGCCGAGTTCCAGCGGCTCGTGCCGAACGTGATGCTCCTGAACAACTTCGGGTCGTCCGAGTCCGGGTCCAACGGCCGGGCGACGGACGACTCCGGTCCGGAGAAGGGTTTCCGCCTCGAGGTCAACGACCGTACGCGGGTGGTGGACCCGGTGACGCACGAGCCCGTGGCCGTCGGGGAACCGGGGCGCCTCGCGCAGCGCGGATACGTCCCGCTCGGCTACTACAACGACCCGGCCAAGACCGCCGAGACCTTCTTCCAGAAGGGCGCGGAACGCTGGGTGCTGCTCGGCGACATGGCGACGGTCGACGAGGAGGGCATCGTCACGGTGCTCGGCCGCGGCTCGCAGTGCATCAACACGGGTGGGGAGAAGGTCTACCCGGAGGAGGTCGAGCAGGCGCTGAAGTCGCACCCGGACGTGTACGACGCCCTGGTCGCCGGCGTCCCGGACCCGACCTGGGGCAGTCACGTCGCCGCGGTCGTCCAGGTCCGCGCGGGCGCGCCGACGCCGACGCTGGCGGAGATCCAGAGCCACTGCCGCACGCGCCTGGCGGGCTACAAGATCCCACGCCAACTGGTCATCACCCCCACCGTCCAGCGCTCCCCGAGCGGCAAGGCGGACTACCGCTGGGCGAAGGCGGTGGCAACGGAGGCGGACACCACCCCCTGAACACACCGCGCGGGGTCCGGGGCGGAGCGCCCGCCTTCAGCCCCGCCAGGGGGTATCCCCATGACGGAGTCATTGGGGGGGGTTTGAGGCGCGGGGTCCGAGGCGGAGCCCCGGCTGGGGGTCCCCCCGGACGGGGTCTGGGGGATGGCGAAAGGGCGGGGCGGGGAGCAGCTCCGCGCAGCGGCAACCCCCGCCCCCGGCAAGGCCCGCCCGGTCACACCCCCGACGCCAGGAACCTCTCCACCCGCCCCGCGAACCAATCGGCGTCGTCCAGCCACGGGAAATGCCCAGCCGCAGGCTGCACATCGACCGCGCCCCGCGCGAAGAGGGCCGCGATCCGGGCCGCGAGGGCCGGGCGGGGGTTGCCGTCCACTTCCCCGGCCAGCACCAGCACCTCACCCGTGACCCGCCCCAGCCCCGCCCGGGTCACGGCCGGGTCGAAGGCCCCCGGCCCGGCGTAGGTGCCGGCCGCCTTCTCGTTCTGCTGCCGCGCGTTCGCCGCGCAATGGGCCCGGGCCGTCTCGTCCCAGCGGCCGTAGAACAGCGGCCCGGCGAGATCCCAGTCCTCGTTGCCGTCGGCCCCGGCGAGGATCCGCTCGAAGGCCGCGACGGCACCGTCGTACGGCTCGCGGCCCGCCCGCAGCCGGGCCGCCCCCAGCCGGTCCTCCGGGGTGGCGGGGAGGTCCACGGCCAGGGCGGAGGGGGTGACCAGGGCGAGGCGGCGCAGCCGCTCAGGGTGCTGCGCGGCGTACAGCTGGGCCAGGTTGCCGCCGGCGGAGTGCGCGAGGAGGTCCACGCGGTCCAGGTCGAGATGGGCCCGCAGCGCCTCCACGTCCGCGACCTGGCGGTCGACCCGGTACGTGGACTCGTCGGTCGGCGTCGCGGAGTCGCCCGTACCGCGCAGGTCGAGCAGGACCAGGCGGCGCCCCGCGGCCAGTCCGCCGAGGTCGCCCAGGTACTCGGAGGCGCGCATGGGGCCGCCGGGGAGGCAGACGAGCGGTTCACCGACTCCCTGGACCTGGTAGGCGAGTTCGGTTCCGTCGTAGGTGAGGAAGGAAGGCATGACGGCATCCGACCAGACGATCACCCGTTCGAGTCATTGATTTACGCAGCCGGGTCCGGCAATCTACCGAATGAACGTTCGGTTGGTTGGCTCCTGGTGAGGTGACGGTATGACGGCGTACGCGGATCTCCACGACGAAGGCGAGCGGCTGAGCCGCGACGAGCTGGCCGCGCTCCAGCTCGAGCGGCTGCGCGCGACCCTGCACCGCGCCTACGACCGGGTGCCGTTCTACCGGCAGGCCTTCGACAAGGCGGGGCTGCGTCCCGACGACTGCCGGACCCTGGCCGATCTCGCCCTCTTCCCCCTCACCACCAAGGCCGGTCTGCGCGAGCAGTACCCCTTCGGGATGTTCGCCGTGCCCCGCACCGAGGTGCGCCGCGTCCACGCCTCCAGCGGTACGACGGGCCGCCCCACGGTGGTCGGGTACACCGACCGAGACCTCTCCACCTGGGCCGATGTCGTCGCCCGGTCATTGCGCGCGGCGGGCGCCCGGCCCGGGCAGATCGTGCACGTCGCGTACGGGTACGGCCTGTTCACGGGCGGCCTCGGCGCCCACTACGGCGCGGAGCGGCTCGGCTGTACGGTCGTCCCCGCCTCCGGGGGCATGACCGACCGCCAGGTCATGATGATCCAGGACTTCCGGCCGGAGGTCATCATGGTGACCCCGTCCTACATGCTCACGCTGCTGGACGAGATGGAGCGCCAGGGCATCGACCCGCGCGCGACCTCGCTGCGGACGGGAATCTTCGGCGCCGAGCCGTGGACCGAGGAGATGCGCCGTGAGATCGAGGAGCGGCTGGGCATCGACGCCGTGGACATATACGGCCTGTCGGAGGTGATCGGCCCGGGTGTGGCGCAGGAGTTCGCCTCCCACAAGGGCGGCCTGCACATCTGGGAGGACCACTTCTATCCCGAGGTGATCGATCCGCTGACCGGGGCGGTGCTCCCGGACGGCGAGCCCGGGGAGCTGGTGTTCACCTCCCTCACCAAGGAGGCCATGCCCGTCATCCGCTACCGCACCCGGGACCTGACGCGGTTGCTGCCGGGGACGGCCCGGCCTGCCTTCCGCCGGATGGAGAAGGTGACGGGGCGCAGCGACGACATGATCATTCTGCGCGGGGTGAATCTGTACCCGACGCAGATCGAGGAGATCCTCCTGCGCACGCCGGGCCTCGCCCCGCATTTCCAGCTGCGGCTGACCCGGGAGGGCCGCATGGACGCCCTGACCGTACGGGTGGAGGCGCGCCGGGAGTCCGATGCCGGGCGGCGCCGGGCCGCGGGCGCGGAGGTCGTGCGGGCCGTCAAGGAGTCGATCGGGGTCTCCGTCGGGGTCGAGGTGGTGGACCCGCAGACGCTGGAGCGCTCGGTAGGCAAGATCAAGCGGCTGCGGGACCTCCGCGGGATACCGGAGAGCTGAGACGCGCTGACGGCGGTCGAAACCACCCCTTCGGGCCCACTTGGCCGCCGGTCCCGGGAGCCGGCGGTCGCGCCCGGGTAGTGCATGAGGCGTGACCTCGATCCTGCGGCAGCTCTACGACCGGCTCCAGGGCTCCCCCGCGGGGCTGGCCTGGGGTCGTGGCCGGGAGATCGAGCTCATGCACCGGGCGATGGGCTTCGCGGCCCTCGGGTTCCTGACCCTCGTTCCGCTGCTGGTGGTCGTGGCCGCCGCCGCGCCCGGCAGCGGCTCGGGCTTCGGCCGCTGGCTGGGTCAGGCCCTCGGGGTGACGGAGTCCTCGCGGGACCGGGTGGAGCTGCTGTTCGGGGCGGCTGACCTGGCGCTGGAGCGGACCACCGCCTTCGGTCTGGCCGCGCTGGCGGTGTTCGGCCTGACCTTCGGTTCCGCCGTGCAGACCGGGTACGAGAAGGTCTGGGACCTGCCCACCGCCCGCTGGCACACCATGTGGCGACATGTCGTCTGGCTGGCCATGCTCGTCTGCTACCTCGCTCTGCTCGTCGGGATCCCCGCCCCGTCCGACGACGTGGTGGGGTCGATCGTCGGCGCCACGGGCGACGTGGTGGGCACCTGCGTGTTCTTCTGGACCTCGGGCAGGATCCTGCTGGGCGGCCGGGTCCGCTGGCGCGCGCTGCTTCCCGGAGCGGTGGCCACCAGCCTCGGCCTGCTCGGCCTCCGGCTCTTCTCGCAGCTGGTGTTCTCCCCGCTGATCGCCTCCAACGCCGTCACGTACGGCCCCTTCGGCACGCTGCTGGTCGTCCAGTCGTGGCTGGTCGGGGTCGGTTTCGTCGTCTACGGCGGGGCGATGGTCGGCCGACTGGTCCACGAGCACCTGACCCTGCGCCGCCTGCGGGAACGCGGAGTACTCCCCGCCCACCCCGCTCCTGATGACCCGCACCCGTGGTGACCGGCCCGAGTGGAGGCCGATGTCCTCGACGGCGGGCGGGTGCGGAAGCGCCCCGTGGTCGAGCGCGAGGGGAAGAGGAACTCCCAGGTGTCGCGGTGGGGCCGGCCCGCGGGGGCCTGCGCCGGGATCCCGGGTGCGGGCGGGGCGGTGGTGCCGCGGTAGGCGCGCTCGATGGCCCGCGCCCTGTGGTCCCTGAGCTGCGCGTATTGCACGCCCACCCCTTGACGGTCGTCGTCGGTCGCGGCAGCGGGCGGAGGAACCTGTCCGACCACCGCCGGGTCCTCCTCGGGCAGCGCCGGACTGCCCGCCGGTAGGCGCCGCACATCGGTGAGTGCCCGCAACGACTACGGCCACGTCGGCGTTGGACGCGCCGACGCTGCCGCCGACGCGAGCGGGCGGCCGAGCTGTTGACGCCGCACGTCGAGACCCTGGGGCGCCGGTGGAGACGGTCCGCGTACGTCCGGGTCCGGTCGCGGTGGCGGACGGCGGCCCGGTCGGGCCAGAACCGCCAACCGGGGATACCAAACGGGATGTTGACAGATCCCGGGGTCGCCTGCGTGAGTATGCGGGCACGCGAGCTCCGCCTACGTGACGGGCAACCACGCCCGTCTTCAGGCTACTTGGGAGGTACGTTGCCCTCATTCGGTGGTCACCGCCGCACTCGTCCGTTCTTGCGCCGGATCGCCCTCACCAGCGCAGCCCTGCTCGCCGCGACGACCGCGGCGACCGCGGCGACCGCAACGACCGCGATACCGCAGGCCTCGGCGGCGACCGGGGACCGCAACCCGTCCGGCGGCGGTCTCTCCGCCGTCATCCGGTACACCGAGCACGGCATCCCGCACATCCTGGCCCAGGACTACGCCCGCCTCGGCTTCGGCACCGGCTGGGCGCAGGCAGCCGACCAGGTGTGCGTCCTCGCGGACGGGTTCGTGACGGTCGCCGGTGAACGTTCAGGCTGGTTCGGCCCCGACGCCACGCACGACGGCTCGCTCTCCTCCGCCACCAAGAACCTCGCCGGCGACCTGTATTTCAAGGGCGTACGGGAGTCCGGCACGGTCGAGAAGCTGCTGGCCACGCCCGCTCCGGCCGGTCCGAGCAAGGACCTCAAGGAGCTGATGCGCGGCTGGGCGGCCGGGTACAACGCCTGGCTCGCCCAGAACCAGATCACCGACCCGGCGTGCAAGGGCGCCGGCTGGGTGCACCCGGTCACCGCCACCGACGTGGCCGCACGCGGCTACGCGGTCTCGGTGCTCGGCGGGCAGGGGCGCGGCATCGACGGCATCACGGCGGCGGAGCCGCCGGGCAGGAGTAGGGGTACCGCGGCGGAGCCGCCGGGTACGGCCGCCCGTACGGCGGCGGCGCCGGACATCGATCCGGCGGCCGTCGCCGAGGCCGCGCGGGAGTTCTTCGACACCAGCCGCTACGACATGGGCTCCAACGCGGTGGCCTTCAGCGGCTCGACCACGGCCAACGGCAGCGGCCTGCTGCTCGGGAACCCGCACTACCCCTGGCACGGCGGGCGCCGCTTCTGGCAGTCGCAGCAGACCATCCCGGGGGAGCTGAACGTCTCGGGCGGTTCCCTGCTCGGCACCACCGTGGTGAACATCGGCTTCAACGACAAGGTGGCGTGGAGCCACACGGTGGCCACCGGCACCACGCTCAACCTGCATGAGCTCACCCTCGACCCGGCCGACCCGACGGCGTACCTCGTCGACGGCGAGCCGGAGAAGATGACTGAGCGGAAGGTCAGCGTCCAGGTGGCGGGCGGGGCTCCGGTCACCCGCAGCCAGTGGTGGACGCGCTACGGTCCGGTCGTCACGCACCTCGGCCCGGGGCTCCCGCTGCCCTGGACGGCGACCGGCGCGTACGCGCTCAACGACCCCAACGCGATGAACCTGCGCGGCTCCGACACCGCCCTCGCCCTCGGCAAGTCCCGCACGGTCGGCGCGATGCGGGACGCCCTGGCCCGCACGCAGGGCCTGCCCTGGGTCAACACCATCGCCGCGGACTCGGCGGGCGGCACCCTGTTCACGCAGTCCCAGGTGCTTCCCCGGATCACCGACGAGCTCGCCGCCCGCTGTTCCACCCCGCTCGGCAAGGCCACGTACGCCTCTTCGGGGCTGGCCGTGCTGGACGGTTCACGCGGCGACTGCGCGCTCGGCTCGGATCCGGACGCGGTGCAGCCGGGCGTGTTCGGACCCGGCAGGGCGCCGACGCTGCGGGACGCCCCGTACGTGGAGAACTCCAACGACAGCGCCTGGCTGGCCAATGCCGACCAGCCGCTGACCGGCTACGAGCGGATCTGGGGCAGCCTCGGCACTCCGCGCTCGCTGCGCACGCGCGGCGCGGTCGAGGACGTGTCGGCGATGGCCGCGCGCGGCGCGCTGACGGTGGGCGACCTGCAGAAGCAGCAGTACGCGAACCGGGTCCCGGCCGGTGACCTGGCAGCCACCGACGCGGCCAAGGCCTGCGCCGCCCTGCCCGGCGGTACGGCGTCCGGCAGCGACGGCGCGACGGTGGACGTCTCGGCGGCCTGCGGGGTGCTGGCGGGCTGGGACCGTACGGCCGACAGTTCCAGCCGGGGGGCGCTGCTGTTCGACCGCTTCTGGCGCAAGCTGACGGCGACGACGCCGGCCAAGGACCTGTGGCTGGTGCCCTTCGACCCGGCCGATCCGGTCCGCACGCCTCGTACGCTGAACCGGACGGCCCCGGGGATCGGGCGGGCGCTGGCGGACGCGGTCACCGAACTGCGGACGGCCGGGATCGCGCTGGACGCGCAGCTGGGTGACCACCAGTTCGTGGTGCGCGGCGGGGAGAAGCTGCCGGTGGGCGGTGGGACCGAGGCGCTCGGCGTCTGGAACAAGATCGAGGCGCCGTGGAACGCGGCCGCGGGCGGCTATCCGGAGATCGTTCACGGGTCCAGCCACATGCAGGCGGTCGGCTGGAACGGGGGTCGCTGCCCGGTGGCCCGCACGGTGCTGACGTACAGCCAGTCGGCGAACCCGGCCTCGCCCTTCTACGCCGACCAGACGCGGCTGTTCTCGCAGGAGCGCTGGGTCACCTCGCGGTTCTGCGAGCGCGACATCCTCACCTCGCCGCAGCTGAAGGTGGTCTGGGCGCGCGAGCGGCGCTGACCGGTCGGGTCCTCGCCGTCGGCCCGCACCCGCGCCGCGTCGTCGCGCGGTCACGGGCTGACGGCGAGGAAGAGGTACGCGGCGAGCAGCACGATGTGCACACCGCCCTGGAGCAGCGTGGCGCGGCCGGGCACGATCGTGAGGGCGCTGACCACCACGGTCAGGGCGAGGAGCACCATGTGGATCGGCCCGAGACCGAGCAGCAGCGGCCCGGAGAGCCAGACGGAGGCCAGGGCGATGGCCGGGATGGTCAGGCCGATGCTGGCGATGGCGGAGCCGTACGCGAGGTTGAGGCTGGTCTGGACCCGGTCGCGGCGGGCGGCGCGGACGGCGGCCAGGGTCTCGGGCAGCAGGACGAGCAGGGCGATGATCACACCGACGACGGCGTGCGGCAGGCCGGCGTTCGCGACGCCCGCCTCGATGGTCGGGGAGACGGCCTTGGCGTTGCCGACGACCGCGACGAGCGCGACGAGCAGCAGGCCGAGGCTGATCAGGGCGGCGCGGGCGGTGGGCGGTTGGGCGTGGTCGCCGTCCTCGTCCCCCGCCGCGGCGGCGCGGGCCGCTTCGGCCGTGCGCCGCTCGGTGTCCACGGGCAGGAAGTAGTCCCGGTGGCGGACGGTCTGGACGGCGACGAACAGGCCGTAGAGGGCGAGGGAGGCGACGGCGGCGAAGGTCAGCTGCGCGGTGGAGAACTCCGGGCCGGGCCTGGAGGTGGTGAAGGTCGGCAGGACCAGGCTGAGCACGGCGAGGGTCGCGACGGTCGCCAGGGCCGCCCCCGAGCCCTCGGCGTGGAAGACGGCGACCCGGTTGCGCAGGGCGCCGACGAGGAGGGACACGCCGACGATGCCGTTGCAGGTGATCATGACGGCGGCGAAGACGGTGTCGCGTGCCAGGGAGGAGGTCTCGTCGCCGCCGTCGGCCATCAGGGTGACGATCAGAGCCACTTCGATGACGGTGACGGCCACGGCGAGGACGAGCGAGCCGAAGGGTTCGCCGACGCGGTGGGCGACGACTTCGGCGTGGTGGACGGCCGCCAGTACCGCGCCCGCGAGGCAGAGGGAGACCAGCACCACCGCGACCGAGGGCAGATCGCGCCCCCAGCTGAAGACGAGCGCGACGAGCGCCACCACGGGGACCACCAGGGTCCAGTCGGTCAGGGGGGAAGTGCGCGTTGCCGTACTCATGTCGGCCAAGTTGCCAGAACCGACCCCCGGGTACGGGGCACGGCGCGCCTCCGGGGCCCTGACGTGGCGCTTTCACCGACCGGCCGGGCGTGGCGGGCGCTCGGGCAGGCCGCTGACGCGCCGCGCACGGTGAGATGACACCGTGACATGTCACCGAGTGAGGTCACATCGCGCGCTCGCGGCCCTCCCAGTACGGGTCGCGCAGGCGGCGCTTGTACAGCTTGCCGTTCGGATCGCGCGGCATCGTCTCGATGAAGTCCACCGACTTCGGGCGTTTGTAGCCGGCGAGCTGCCGCTCGCAGTGGTGCAGGATCTCCGCGGCCAGCGCGTCCCCCGCCACGAAGCCCTCGGCGGGCTCGATGACCGCCTTGACCTCCTCGCCCCAGGAGTCGTGCGGGATGCCGAAGGCGGCGGCGTCCGCGACCGCCGGGTGGGTGAGCAGGGCCGACTCGATCTCCGCCGGGTAGATGTTCACGCCACCGGAGATGATCATGTCGATCTTGCGGTCGCGCAGGAAGAGGTACCCCTCCTCGTCCAGCAGCCCGAGGTCCCCGACCGTGAAGAAGTCGCCGATGCGGTTCTTCTTCGTCTTACCCTCGTCCTTGTGGTAGCTGAAGCCGCCGGTGTTCATCTTCAGGTAGACCGTGCCGAGTTCACCCGCCGGCAGCCGGTTTCCGTCGTCGTCGAAGATGGCGAGCTCGCTGATCGGCCAGGCCTTGCCGACGGTTCCCGGCTTCTTCAGCCACTCGTCGGCGGTGGCGAAGGCACCGCCGCCCTCGCTGGCCGCGTAGTACTCCTCCACGCACCGGCCCCACCAGTCGATCATCGCCCGCTTGACGTGGTCGGGGCAGGGGGCGGCGCCGTGGATGGCGTGCCGCATGGAGGACACGTCGTAGGCGTCCCTGGTCTCCTGCGGCAGGGCGAGCAGGCGGTGGAACTGGGTCGGGACCATGTGGGTGTGCGTGCAGGCCCGCTGGTCGATCAGGCGCAGCATCTCCTGCGGGCTCCACTTGTCCATCAGGACCAGCGGATGCCCGATGTGCAGGGACGCGCCCGCGAACTGGAGCACGGCGGTGTGGTAGAGCGGCGAGCAGACGAGGTGGACGTTGCCGTCGAAGGGGCGGATGCCGAAGATGCCGAGGAAACCACCGAGGTACGTCTCCTCCGGGAGCTTGCCGGACAGCGGCCGGCGGATGCCGCGCGGGCGGCCGGTGGTACCGGAGGTGTAGTTCATCACCCAGCCGAGGGTGCGCTCGGACGGAGGTGTGCCGGGCTGCCCGTCCAGGAGTTCGGCGTACGGCCGGAAGCCCGGGACGGCGCCGACGGCGTACCGGCGCCGCGCGGGCAGGCCCGCCTCGTCGGCGGCGGTCGTGGCGGCCGCGGCGAAGCGCTCGTGGGCTACGAGGACCTTGGCGCCGGAGTCGGCGACGATCCAGGCGATCTCGGGGCCGACGAGGTGGTGGTTGACCGGGACGAGGTAGAAGCCGGCCTGGGAGGCGGCGAGGTAGGCGGTGATGAACTCGACGCTGTTGGGCAGGACGACGGCGAAGGCGTCGCCCCTCTCCAGCCCGGCGGCGCGCAGTCCGTGGACGAGCCGGTTGACGTCGGCGTGGAGGCGGCCGGCGCTCCACTCCTCGCCCTCCGGGGTGACCAGGACGGTGCGCTCCGGGTCGGCGGCGGCCTGCGCCCAGAAACCATTGGGAAGAGACTGTTCGTCGGTCGTGTTGTCGGTCGTGTTGTCGGTCGTGTTGCCGGTCATGGCGGTCGCGCTCCTCTCTCGGTCTCGGCTCGATCTCGGATCGGCCTCGGCTCGCTCTCAGGCGCGGCCGGCGATATGGGTGATGCGGTCGATGGCGTGCTCGAAGCCGCGGGTGAGGTCGTCGAAGACGGCCTGGACGCTGCGTTCGGTGTTCATCCGGCCGACGATCTGGCCGACGGGGGTGCCGAGCAGCGGCTGGACCTCGTACTTCTGGATCCGGGACACGGCCTCGGCGACCAGCAGGCCCTGGAGCGGCATGGGGAGCGCGCCGGGCCCGTCCGGGTCGTCCCAGGCGTCGGTCCACTCGGTGCGCAGCTGGCGGGCGGGCTTGCCGGTGAGGGCGCGGGAGCGGACGGTGTCGCCGGATCCGGCGGCGAGGAGCTTCTCGGTGAGGGCGCGGGAGTGGAGGTCCGCTTCGGTGGTGGTGAGCCACAGGGAGCCGAGCCAGGCTCCCTGGGCGCCGAGCGCGAGGCCGGCGGCGATCTGTGCGCCGCTGCCGATCCCGCCGGCGGCGAGGACCGGGAGCGGGGCGACGGCCTCGGCGATCTCGGGGACCAGGACCATGGTGGCGATGTCGCCGGTGTGACCGCCGGCCTCGTAGCCCTGGGCGACGACGATGTCGATGCCGGCTTCGGCGTGGCGGCGGGCGTGTTTGGCGCTGCCCGCGAGGGCGGCGACGAGGACGCCGTGGTCGTGGGCGCGGCCGATGACGTCGGCGGGTGGGGAACCGAGGGCGTTGGCAAGGAGTTTGATGGGGTAGTCGAAGGCGACGTCGAGCTGGTTGCGTGCGACCTGTTCCATCCATCCGGTGATCCGCCAGCCGGATGCCTCGCCCTCGGCGAGCTCGGGTACGTGGTGCTTGGCGAGGGTCTCGCGTACGAACTCCCGGTGCCCGGCCGGGATCATCGCCTCGATGTCGGCCTCGCTGACACCGTCGACGGCCTTCTTGGCGGGCATGACGACGTCGAGGCCGTACGGCTTCCCGTCGGTGTTCGCCTGCATCCAGTCGAGGTCGCGTTTGAGGTCGTCGGGGGCGGTGTAGCGGACCGCGCCGAGGACGCCGAATCCACCCGCGCGGGTGATGGCGGCGGCGACCGCCGGGAAGGGCGTGAAGCCGAAGATGGCGTGCTCGACTCCCAGTTTCTTGCTCAGCTCCGTCTCCATGGGCGTGAGGATGCCGCAGGGTGGCGGCCGAGGGAAGAGATTTTCTGATGCTGTGTCAGATTCTTTGCGGGCCGGTCGGTGCGGAGGGTGGGGAGCGGGCGGGCAGATACCCAGTAGCGTGCGCGGGCAGGAACAGGAGGGCCGGACATGGGCGGTACGGCGACGGTCGCAACGGCGGCCGGTGCGACGGGTGGTACGGAGGGCGGTACGGCGGACGACGACCCGGCCACGGGCAGGGACACGGCCACGGCCACGGCCACGGGCAGGGGACTGACGCGCAGACGGCTCGGGGCGCGGCTGCTCGCGCTCGGCGGAGTGCTCGTACTGCACGCCGCGCTGCCCGGGTCGGCGGCCGGGGCCTCGGGCGGTCCGGCGGAGCGGCGGGCCTTGCAGGGGCTGCGCCTGCGCTACGGCTCCGCGCGCCAGGCCGGGCTGCTGGAGAGGCACCTCGAAGGCGTGGCGGACGAGGCCCGGCGCTTCCTCGGCCCCTCCCCCGAGCACCCTTACTATGCCGGGGCGGTGGTCCTCGCCGGGCGCGGGCGCACCATCGCCCTCCACCGGGCGATGGGTGACGCGGTCCGGTACGCGGACTACGACGGGCGGCTGGAGCGGCCCAAGGAGTTCCCGTCCGCGGAGCGGATCGCGATGGCCGAGGACACGGTCTTCGACCTGGCCTCGCTGAGCAAGCTGTTCACCTCCATCCTGGCCGTGCAGCAGATGGAGCGGGGCCGGCTGGAGCTGGAGGCGCCGGTGTGCCGCTACCTCCCGGAATTCACGGAGGGCGGCAAGGCGGCCGTCACGGTCCGTCAGCTCCTGACGCACACCTCGGGGCTGCGTTCGTGGGCGCCGTTCTACCAGGAGCCCACGCGCGAGGGGCAGCTGAGGCTGCTGTGGTCGGTGCGGCCACAGGAGACCCCGGGGACGGTGTACCGGTATTCGGACCTGAACCTCATCGCGCTCCAGCTGCTCCTGGAACGGATCACCAGTCGCACTTTGGACGTCCTGCTCCACGACGAGATCACCGCTCCACTCGGGATGCACCGCACTCGTTACAACCCACCGCTCTCCTGGCGCCGGGTCACGGCCGCCACCGAGGTGCAGCGCCCGCCCTGGTCCGGCCTGGACCGCGGGCTGGTGTGGGGCGAGGTCCACGACGAGAACGCGTACGCCCTCGGCGGCGTCGCGGGCCACGCGGGAGTCTTCGGCACCGCCTGGGACCTGGCCGTCCTCTCCCGCGCCCTGCTCGACGGCGGGGTCTACGCGGGCAAGCGCATCCTGCGCCCCGGCTCCGTCGAGCTGCTCTTCACCGACTACAACACCGCCTTCCCCGGCGACGACCACGGTCTCGGCTTCGAGCTCTACCAGCACTGGTACATGGGCGCCATGGCCACCCCGCACTCCGCCGGGCACACCGGATTCACCGGCACCTCCCTCGTACTCGACCCGTCCACCGACTCCTTCCTGATCCTGCTCGGCAACTCCGTCCACCCCGTACGGAGCTGGCGGGCGGGCAGCGCGCCCAGGGTCGCGGTCGGCAACCGCTTCGCCCGGTCCGTCCCCGTGCGCACGAAGCACGGCGGCCCCGCGTGGTACTCCGGCATGGAGACGGGCGGCGCGGGCACCCTCACCCTCCCGCCGCTGACCCCCGCCACGGCGGGCGGGAGGCTGCGCTGCGCCGTGTGGTGGGACACCGTGCCGGATGCGGGCGCCTTCCACCTGGAGGCCTCCGCCGACGGGGTGACCTGGGAGCCGCTGCCGTTCAGCACGGTACGCAGCACCGGAGGCACCCCCGAACAGTGGCCGCAGGGCTCGGCGGGCGGCTGGTCGGGCCGCATCTGGCACCGCCTCGAGGCTCCCCTGCCCGCCTGGGCGGGCCGCGAGGTCCGGCTCCGCTTCCGGCACGCGGCGACGGGCCGGTACCTCGGACGCGGGGTGTACGTGGACGTGATCCGCGTGGCCGAGAGGGCGCGCCTGCTCTTCGCCGAGGACCGCCCCGCGGACGCCGCCCGCATCGAGGCCGCGGGCTGGACCCGCTCGGCGGACTAGCCGGTGTGGCGGACCAGGCAGAAGGGGTGGCCCGCCGGGTCCGCGTAGACGCGCCAGTCCTGGGTCGCGGGGCCGGTCGAGCCGTCGTCGAGGAGGGTCGCACCGAGGGCCAGTACCTCTTCCTGTCCCCGGTCCAGGTCCGGGACCGCCAGGTCCAGGTGGAACTGCTGGGGGCGGGCGGGGTCCGGCCAGCGGGGTGGCTGGTGGTCGGCGACCCGCTGGAAGGCCAGGACGGCTCCTGCGGGGGTGTGCAGCGTGGCCCAGTGCTCGTCCACCGACCAGCGCCGGTCGGGCTGGTTGACGGTGCCGCCCAGCAACTCCCCGTAGAACTCGGCGAGCCGCAGCGGATCGGGACAGTCCAGCACCACGCACTGCAATTCAGCGATCATGACCGGATCCTAGTGCCGTGACCGGCAAGGTCCACCGGGTCACGACGCCCGGCACGGCACCTCCCTGCGTTGTCGGACCGCGCGAGTACGTCCAGTACGAGCTGCGGCCCTCCGCCTTGGGATGCGCCCCACCGGACGCCGCGACCCGGCAAACCTTTCCGCCCACAGCACTAGGTCGTGTCCAGCGCCGCGTCGATCATCCGCCGCACGGTGGCGGTCAGTTCGGCCGGGTCCGGCGCCGGGCGGGAGCGGGCGAGGGAACCCGCGAGGCGGTCGTAGAGCAGGCCGTCGGTCCAGGCGGCCAGAAGTTCGGCGGACTCCCGGGGCCGGTCCGCCCCCAGGGCGGCGAGGATCTCGGCCGCGCGGGCCCGGGCGCCGAGGCCGGCCTGGTGGAGTTCGGGCTCCAGCTCCGGGTTCCGCGCCGCCTCCAGGCTGAGCTCGAAGCGGGCCAGCTGACGCGCCCGGCCCACGGTCAGCCACTGGTGCAGCAGCGCGGCCAGCGCCCGCGCGACCGCGTCCCGGTCGGGCGGCAGGTCGGGGACGTCCGCGTCGAGGTCCGCGAGGTCGAGCTCGGCCACCCGCCGGTAGCAGGCGCCGATCAGCGCCGTCCGCGTCCGGAAGTAGTACGAGGTGCTGCCCGCCGGCAGCGCCGCCGCGCCGTCGACGGCCCGGTGGGTCAGGCTCCGCAGGCCACCGGCGGCGACCAGGTGGATCGCGGTGTCCGCGAGGAGGGTTCTGCGGTCGCTCGTGCGGGGGCCGGGCCCTTCGGGGGTGGACATGACTCCACTCTACAGCTGTAGAGTGGAGCACACCCTCTACGGATGTAGAGGGTGTGTCGAACGCGGAGGAGTACGCCATGCCGGAGCGTCAGCGCCACGCCGTCGTCGTGGGTGCGGGAATCGGCGGGCTCACCGCCGCTGTGGCACTGCACCGTCACGGGTGGCATGTCACCGTGTGCGAGAAGGCAGCCGGTCCGGCCGACACCGGGGCCGGGATCGTCCTCGCCCCCAACGCCCTGCGCGCCTTCGACGCCGTCGGCTTCGACGCCGCCCGCACGGCCGGGCACGCCTCACCGGCCGCCCTGGGCGGACTGCGCCGACCGACCGGAGACTGGCTCCTGCGCCCCGACACCGCCGCTCTGGCCGCCCGTTACGGCCGGCCCCCGCTCGCCGTGCACCGTCAGACCCTCACCGCCGGGCTGGCCGCCGCACTGCCCGACACCGCCGTCGCGTACGGGACGGCCGTCACCGCCGTGGACGCGGCCGAGGCCGACGGCCGCCCGGTGGTCCGTACCGCCTCCGGCGACCTCACCGCCGACGTCGTGATCGCCGCCGACGGCATCCACAGCCCTCTGCGCCGCCACCACTTCCCCGCCCACCCCGGCCTGCGCTACAGCGGCGAGACGGCCTGGCGCGCCGTCCTGCCCCCCGACGGGCCGCCGCCCACGGCGGCCGAGACCTGGGGCCGCGGCGAGCGCTTCGGGGTGGTCCCGCTCGCCGACGGCCGGATCTACGTCTACGCCACCGCCGTCGTCCCCGAGGGGTACCGGCCCGCGGACGCCCGCGCCGAACTGCTGCGCCGCTACGGCGCCTGGCACGATCCGATCCCCGTACTCCTGGAGCGGCTCGACCCCGCGGCGGTGCGCCAGCACGACCTGTACGACCTGGCGGGCCCGCTCCCCCGCCTCCACGACGGCCGCATCGCCTGGATCGGCGACGCCGCGCACGCCATGACCCCCAACCTCGGCCAGGGCGGCTGCCAGGCCGTCGAGGACGGCGTCGTCCTGGCCCGCCTGCTGGACGGTGCGGCGGACCCGGCGCGGATACCGGCCGCCCTCGCCGCCTACACCCGGGCCCGCCTCGCCCGCACCGACGCCATCCGCGTCCGCGCCCGCCGCGCGGGCCGGATCGCCGCCCTCTCCCACCCGCTGGCCGTGGCCGTCCGCGACCTCGCCGTCCGCGCCACCCCCGCGCGCGCCACCCGGGGCGCCCTGGACGACCTGTTCAACGGCCCCGTCCTTCCGGCGTACGGGGCATGACGGCCGTGCCCAGGGGCGTTGGTGTTCGTTGTTGTGGTTTGTTGACCGTTCAACTCGAAGGCAGGCCAAGCCTCATGACCGACATCGACTGGGACAACCCGACCGACCCCAAGCCCGGCTGGCAGCTGGACCACGTCAAGCTGTACGTGGGCTCGAACGGAGCCGAGGGCCAGTTCTGGAACGGCACCCAGACCCTGCTGCTGACCACCGTGGGACGCGTCTCCGGCAACGCCGTGCGGACCCCGCTCATCTACGGCGAGGACGACGGCCGCTACTTCCTCGTCGCCTCCAAGGGCGGCGCTCCCGAGCACCCCCTCTGGTACAAGAACCTGACCGCTCACCCCGAGGTCCGCATCCAGGTCGGCCCCCGGACGCACCACGCCACCGCGCGCACGGCGACCTCCGAGGAGCGCGCCGCGTACCGGCCGCTGATGGTCAGGCACTGGCCCGCGTACGACGAGTACCAGACGAAGACCGACCGTGAGATCCCGATCGTCGTGATCGAACCGGTCAGGGGGAAGTAGCCGGAAGGCCCCGCGACGGACGTTCGCTCCCCGGGCAGGGCTCGAACGCCGTCGCGGGCCCGCCAGGGCCGGGGAGGAATCGGGTCTATTCCGCTCACACCCCCTAGCTACTTCTGAGTCACCTCCAGGATCATGTAGCGTCCGGAGCCGCCTGATCCGTTTCAACATTCCTCCCACCATGAGGACTCATGCCCGCCACCTTCGACACCCCCGTCACCGCTCCCGCCCGAAGCACGCTCGGGCGGCGTGGCCCCATGAGTGATGCCGCCCCACGGTCCGCCGGAGGGAAGCCATCCCGAATAGGGGATGGAGGAGCGCTGGTCCGTTGAGATTCCGGCTCAATCGCGCGAGCAACACATCCACGCCCCCGCCCCTGTGGAATCCGCCACCCGCCCCGGCCGTACACCCGGCCCAGCCGGAGGTCGTCGAGCCTCCTTTGTCGGCCCACGAGATCGACCTCATACGGGCCTCCGTCTCGGTGGTCGAGCCACTCGCCATGGAAATGACGGTCTATTTCTACGCGATCCTCTTCGCCCGCTACCCCGAGGTCCGGCCGATGTTCCCGCCGGGGATGGACGCCCAGCGCGGGCGCCTGCTGCGCGCTCTGCTGCGCATCGTGGACATGGTCGACGACCCTGAGAGCCTGGTTCGCTTCTGTGGGCACCTCGGGCGCGACCACCGCAAGTTCGGCACGCTCGCCGCGCACTTCCCGGCCGTGGGCGAGTGCCTCCTCGCCTCTCTGGCCCGCTACGCCGGCCCCGCGTGGACCGCGGACATCGCCGCCGCCTGGACCAAGGCGTACGGCGTGGTCGCCGACGTGATGATCAGTGCTGCCGAGCAGGACGAGGCGGTACGGCCCGCCGTGTGGCCCGCCACGGTCGTGCACCGCGCCCCGCGCGGAAACGGCATCGCCGAGATCACCGTACGTCCCCACCTGCCCTACGAGTACGCGGCCGGACAGTACGTCAGTGTCGAGACGCCCTGGTGGCCCAAGCACTGGCGCTACTACTCCCCGGCCAACGCGCCCCGTGCGGACGGCACCCTCACCTTTCACGTGCGCGCGGTGCCCGGCGGCGCGGTCAGCAGCGCGTTGGTGCACCGGTCCACGGTGGGCGACGTCATCCAGCTCGGGCCCCCGATGGGGGACATGGTGCTCGACGCCGCCGTCTTCAGCGACCTGCTCTGCGTGGCCGGCGGCACGGGCCTCGCTCCCATCCGCGCACTCGTCGAAGAAGTCGCCCGTCGTGGCGGCCGCCACCAGGTGGACCTGTTCCTCGGCGCCCGCACCGGCGCCGAGCTGTACGGGGTCGACGACATGCTCCGGATGGCCCAGCGGCACCACTGGCTGACCGTCCGCGGTGCGGTCTCCCACGAGTACATCCCCGGAACCCGCGGGTCCCTGCCCGAGGTCCTGGCCGAGTACGGGCCGTGGTACCAGCACGACGTCTACCTCAGCGGCCCGGCCCAGATGGTGGTCTCCGCCAGCGAAGCGCTCACGCTGGGCGGCACCTTGCCCGACCGCATCCACCACGACCCGTTCGAGACGCCCGTCCTGTCCACTCCCTGAGCCACGCGCTTGCCCGTCCTGCCAGGAGAACGCCCCGTGACCTTCCCCCCACCGTCCTTCGGATCAGCGGGTGAGCACCTGCTGCAGCAGCACCTCGGCACCGCCGAACGCGCCGCCCGGTTCTACGATCAGCAGGTGCGCCCCTGCCTGACACCCGATATGCGGGACTTCATAGGCCGCCAGGCCATGGTCTTCCTGGCCACCGCCGACTCCCACGGAGAATGCGATGCCAGCTTCCGCGCCGGGCCGCCGGGGTTCGTCCAAGTACTGGACGACCACACGCTCGCCTACCCCGAATTCCGCGGGAACGGTGTGCTCGCCAGCGCCGGCAACATGATGGAGAACCCCCACCTCGGCATGCTGTTCGTGGACTTCACCCACCACCACGTGGGCCTTCACGTCAACGGCGTGGCCCGCCTCTACCGCGACACGGACCTGCGCATCCTCCATCCCGGCCTGCCCACCGACCTCGCGCCGGGGCGCGATCCTGAGATGTGGGTCCATCTGAGCGTCGAAGAGGCGTACATCCACTGCTCCAAGTACATACCCCACCTGGAGCCGGCCCCCCGGTCGGCCGGTCCGGACGCCGGGCGCCCCAAGGACGCGCACTACTTCACCGGTCTCGGCACGGCTTCGGCCGAACCCTCCACCAACGTGGGGTACCCGGCCGGGCCCTAGGTCGTGTCGTCAAAGTCCCTCCTGGCCGGTGGGGCCTGGCACGCACGCTCGCCGCGTTGTCGTCGGTCGCCGACGCTCCGCGTCGACTCCC
>NZ_JBSFTP010000048.1:0-58243 GCF_053591315.1 Streptomyces sp. NPDC003042 | reverse complement strand
CCTCCGGGGCGCCACCTGAACCGTTCACCCACACGGCCCAAAAGTGGGGCCACCGCAGACCGTTCCAGTGGGGCCAAAACAACCCGTTGAAAACATCGAAGCCGGAGTGGCTGAGGAGGACCCAGGAGTCGACCTCGTGGTGGTGCGCGAGCATCAGCTCGCGCAGAGCGTGGACAGGATCGCTGAAGCGGTGGCCGGACCGCTGCCCGACCGGGATCGACTTGAATGCCTGCTCGCCGATCACGGCCGTGACGGCCGTCCTTCTGCCCGCGATGTCCACGATGCGCAGACGTCGGAAGAGCGCGTTGCCGGTGGAGTCCTCGACGACGTTGGCGCATACGGTCCGCTGGCGGAGGCCAGCCTGGAAGTAGTGCGGCCAGCCGTGGTTCCCGGGAGCGACGACGTCGTACAGGGCGAGCAGGATGTCCCGTTCGAGCGCGCCCCGGCCGAGGCGGTAGTACCCGGTGCCCTCGAAGAAGTCGCCGCAGTCCACCAGCAGGCCGTCCGTGCGTGCCTGGTGGAGGTGCCCGAGCAGCGGGCCGTCGGCGTCGAGAGCGGAGTGGACGTCGGTGGTTGCCATGATCTGTCGTAGGGAACGGGCCGCGGTCATGGCGCGACCTCGCAGATGTCGGCGCCGAGGTGGAGGAGCTTGCCGGGTAGGTCGGCGTGGCCGCGGCGGAGCTGGTCGACTCCGCCGAGGGTGGTGATTCCGCGGGCGGTCAGCGCGGCCACCATGAGCGCGGAGCCGGTGCGGATGTCGGTGGCCTCTACCCCGGCTCCGGTGAGGCGTTGCGGGCCGGTCAGTCGGCATTCGGTGGGGGAGATCTCCTCGATCTTCGCGCCGAGCCGGGCCAACTGGGGCAGCAGGTTCCCGTGGCGGCCGGGGTTGATGGAGTCGGCGAACAGGTGTGTCCCGGGCTGGCCGAGAGCCAGTGCCATCAGGGGAGGTTCGAAATCGGCGTCCAGGCCGCCGGTGGCGAGTGTGGCGATGGCGCGAAGGGGACGGCCCGTGGGCCGGGCGGCGCTCCCGTCGACCAGGAGGACGTCCTCCCGTACCGAGGTGGGGATGCCCAGCCGCTGCAGGGCTGCCTGCAACGGCACCACATCCCGACCTTGGACGCCCTCGATGCGCGCGGTCCCACCGGTGGCGGCGACGGCGCAGGCCAGGGTGCCTGCCTCGATCTTGTCGCCCGGAACGCGCCAGGCCGGCATCTCGGCCGGTGATGCCGCTGCCGGGCTCAGGTCCAGGACCTGTTCGCCGGCTCGGGCCTCCCATCCCGCCGAGCGCAGGGCGTCCAGCACGGTGAGGACTTCCGGCGACAGGTTCGGCCGACCGAGGCGCAGCGCACGGCCCGCGACGACCGTACGCAGGACGGCGACGACCGTCGCACCGCGCGACCGGAACGGCAACGTGTGGGAGACCGTTCCGGTGGCGGGTCGACCGGCCTCGACGTCATAGCCCTCGTCATGGACGGTTAGGCGGTCGCCGAACGCCTCGTACACCTTGAAGTGCAGGTCCATGCCGCGCTCCCCGATCCGGCATCCCCCGGGCCAGGGCAGCCGGGCGTTCCCCTGGAGGGCAAGGAGTGCGGGCACCAGGTAGTACGACGCGCGGATCCGGGCGGCCGGGGCCAGGTCGAGTTCCGCGGGTACGACGTCAGGGGGCATGATCACCACGCTGTCGGGCCGTCCCACGGCCCGGGCGACGTGCCAGCCCGCCCCTTGGATCAAGGTGAGCATCCAGTGGACGTCGGCGCTGGCGGGGACGTTCTCCAGGTGGATGGTCCGGCGCACGGCTGCTGCGGCGGCCAGCAGCGGCAGGGCGGCGTTCTTGGAGCCGTCGACGGTGACCGAACCGGAGAGGGGACTCCCCGGACGTACGGCGATCACCTCCGCGCTCGTCGCAAGAGCTCGATGGGGTGCCATGCGTTCAACTCCTTTGCAGGGGAGGTTGCGTGATGGATGGCGTGACCGAGGTGGGTACGGACAGATCGAGCTCGGCCCAGCAGGACTTGCCGCCGGCGCTGTGGTCGACGCCGTGCCGGTCGGCGAGGGCGTCGATGATCAGCAGCCCGCGGCCGTCCTCGGCGTCCGTACGGGGTGGGCGTGCGTGGGGGAGGACGGAACTCCGGTCGCGGACCTCGAAGCGCAGGCGGCTCCCGCGCAGGCGAGCGGTTACGGAAGCGGCTTCGTTTCCCGCGTGCTGAACGGCGTTCGCCAGCAGTTCGCCGGCCACGACCTCTGCCACGCACATGCCGTCGGTGCCGATGACCGAGCGCCACCCTCTGATCTCGTTCATCACCTGGTGCCGGGCACGGGCGGCGCCCTCGGGCGAACTCGTGACGGTCAGCGTGACCTCGTGCACTTCCATGAGCAGCCTCCTGGAGGGGTGCGGTTCCATCAGGCAAGCGGGTCAGGAGGCAGCGGCGCGATGTGCCGCGCAGCCCCTGCATCGGTCATGCACGTTGTGCATGGCGGGCAAGTTCCTTGCAGTTAGGCTCGGTTGAGCAGGCAGGATCGGTCTCGGCAGAAGGGGCCGTGGCGGAGATGGTCGACACGCAGGGCGAGGTGCACCGGATCGGTGAAGTGATCCGCCGGGCTCGGGTCTTACAGGGCCGCTCACAAGCGGACGTGGCCGGCGAGCTGGGGTATCACCAGTCGAAGATCAGCCGACTGGAGGGCGGACGCGGAACGGACGACATCCGGGTTCTGCGCGACGTCGCCCGCATCCTGCGCATTCCCCCGGCCCGACTCGGTCTGGCGGAGGCCGCCCCGGAAGCCGATCCCCACGATCCGGAGACAGAGGAAATGCTGCGCCGCCGTACCTTCCTTGCCGCCAGCGTCACCGCACTCACAGCCTCGGTCACGCCGACGGCTGCGCACCCCGCGCTCGTCCAGGCACTCCTGCCCGGGATGCCGACGGCGCCGACGACGGAAGCGCCGGAGTCCGGGGAACTACGAAACCGGGCAACGGCCATCCGGCGCCTCTGGAGCACGTGCGACTACGCGGAGCTGGAGCGGACCCTTCCCGGCCTGATCACCGATCTCCGCCACTGCATCGCCGACTCCCCGCAGGCCGAGGAGCTTCCTCGCTTCCTGGCCACTGCCTACCAGACCTCGGCCAGCCTCCTGCTGAAGCAGGGAGACCCCGGCACGGCGTGGCTCGCCGTCGGGCGCGCGATGGCCGAGGCCGAACGCTCGGGTGATCCGCTCGTCCTCGCCGCCAGCGTCCGCCTCCACGCGCACGTCCTGGTACGCGAACAGCACGCCGGCCAGGCCGTCACGCTGATCAAGCACACGGCCTCACAACTCGCCGGCGCGTACGACCGGCAGCCCCACCACCACCTCTCCGTGCTCGGGTTGCTGCTACTGCGCGGAGTCACGGCTGCCAGCAGGGCCGGGGACCGCGCTGCCACCGCAGAGTTCCTGGCCGAGGCCAAGGAGGTGGCGAAGTACGTCGCCCTGGACCACCCCGACGCCTGGGCCAACTTCAGCCCCACCAACGTGGCCCTCCATGAGGTCAGCGCGGCCGTGTCCTTCGGCGACGCGGGCGTCGCCATCGACATCGCCCGTCCGCTCATGCGCCGCCACATCCCGGTTCCCGAGCGCCGGGCCGCCCTATGGGTGGAAGCCGCCCGTGCCTACGCGCAGCAGGGCCGCCTCGCCGACGGCTACCAGGCCCTGCGGATCGCGGAGACCTGCGCGGCCCAGGACGTACGACGCCCAGCCGTCCGGGACCTGGTCGCCGACATGGCGGCGCGCGACCGTCGGCGTACGCTGCCAGAGCTCCACCACTTCAGCCGCCGACTGGGAGTACCCGCGTGACCGATCCGCAGCGCAAGCCCTTCCTGTACGTCGTCGTCTGCGCGGCCGGGATCGCGGGCGACGTCGGCAAGCTGATCGCCACCGCGCACGAGCGGAGCTGGGACGTCGGCGTCGTCGCCACCCCACAGGGGCTTCCCTTCCTCGATGTCGCCGCGATCGAGGAGCGGACCGGTTACCCCGTCCGCTCCGCCTGGAGCGCGCCCGGGGACGCACGGTCCTTCCCACCCGCCGATGCGATCGCCGTAGCCCCGGCCACCTTCAACACGGTCAACAAGTGGGCGGCCGGCTTCGCGGACAACCTCGCCCTCGGCATCCTCTGCGAGGCCCCGGGCATGGGCATCCCCACCGCCGTCCTGCCCTACGTGAACACCGCCCTCGCAGCCCACCGCGCGTACCAACGCAGCCTCGCCGAGCTGCGTGAGATGGGCGTCCTGGTCGGGAGCTACGAGCCACACCGTCCGAAGTCCGGCGGTGGCGCCGACCGCTTCCGCTGGGAGGAAGCCGTTGACCTCCTGGCTCCGTTGCTGGCGGCAGCGGCCGCCCACCACTGATCCTGCGACTGCCAGTGGGTATGGCCTGTCGGCCTTGCACATCGCGAATGCCTGCGACCGGTGACCGGGAGGTACCTGGTCACCGGCCGCAGGCTGCTGTTCCGGGCCCGTCAGTCCTCGTAGGGGAGGTAGATGCCGCCGTCCGGAGCGGCTATGGCGCACAGGCGCTCGTACTCGGCGCGGTCTTCCTCGGTCATGTGCGGGAGTACGTCCATGACCATGCGGGCTTCGGGGTGCCGGGCGAAGTACGAGAACAGGAGCTCGGTGAGGGCCTCCACGGCGGTGCCCTGTTCGAAAGCAGCCGCCGCGTTGCGGGCACTCAGGGCGGCTGTGGCTTCGAGTTCGGCGTGCGTGGCCTGGAGGGCGGTCGCCTGTTCGGCTCGGGTGAACGGGCGCCCGTCACGGTGGGACTAGGTGTTGGTGTCGGGCCGGATCTTGAAGTCCGAGTCCATCAGCAGGGCGATGACTTCGATGCGCAGTTCGGTTTCGGGCATGCGGAGGTTCCTTTACGGGACGGGGTTGGTGGTGATGTTTTCAATGCTCCGGAAAATCCCCGGTTTGGCTGACCGGGGATCGTCGGCTATGTAGGGACGGACGCGTTATGCCGTCAGCGCCGGCGGGAGGCGCTGTTCGCGCCCTTCAGAGCCGGTTGTGTGGTCGGCGTGTGCCGGGGGAGCGATGCCGCGGGATCGGCAGGCAGGTGGGCGAGGCGGCGCAGGCGCCAGACGAGGACGTCGCTGACGGACGTGGCGCTGTCCAGCTCCCGGTGTCGCGTGGCTTCGGCGAGGAGGTGGGCCGGGTTGTGGCCTGCGGCCTGGGTATCGGCGAGTGTGGCCGCCAGGGCGGGCCAGCCCGGCTCGGCCAGAACTTGTTCGGCAATCTCGGGCAGCGCCTGGCGTAGGACGGCTGCCTGTCGTCGCTGCAGTGGCAGGGAGCGGCCTCGCTGGTGGAGCACGGCCATCGGCTGGGCGGCCGCGATCTCGTAGGCGGCACGGAGGTGTTCGGCGGCCTGGCGGGCGGTTTCGGCTTGCTGGGCGTGGTGCTTCTTGGCGTGCCAGTTCGCCGCCGCGGTGACGAGGAAGAACGCGGTGTCGATGAGCATGGCGGTGGTGGCGCCGTCTTCCCCGCGGCCGAGGGCGGGCCCGCTGTGGACGAGGTCGTGCGCGGCCTGGCGCAGGGTGTGGTCGTGCCCGCGTACGGCGCGGACGTGGGAGCGGGAGGCCCGCTCGAACGCGAAGGCTGCATCGCGGAGTTCTCTGCGGGTGTAGGCGGCGGAGGTCTTGGCGAGGGCGTCGAGGACCTCCCCGGCAGCGGCGATCTGGGCTGCTGCCGTGCCTTCGTCGGCGTGCACGATGAGCAGCAGTGCCTGCCAGGTCGCGGTGGTGGCGCGGCGGCGGGCGTACGCAGGGCCGGTGACCGGCGGGAGAGCGGGGCGCTCCGGTGAGACGTCCTCGTCCGAGGAGGATTCTGCCGGTTGGGTCCAGCGTTCGCGGATACGGGGCAGGGAGAGGTCGGGGGCGAGCTTGGATCCCGAGTAGAAGACGGGTTCGCCGTTCTTGTTGCGGTCGTCGGGCAGGGCCACGGTGTAGCCGAGAAGGTCCCCGGACGGTGCGACGCGCCGCTTTACGAGGAGACCGGCATGGGTGAGACGGTCGAAGAACTCCTCCTCGCTCTGGGCGCCGGCCGCCGCGCGGCGGACGCTCTCGCGCAGTTCCTCCCTCGGGGTGCGTTCCTGCCGGTGGCGGTCGGCTTTGTGGCGTTCGGCGCTGGTGGGGCGCTGGGCTGCGGTTCCGTCGCCGGCCTTGAGGCGGCGCAGGCCGTAGTCGGCTTCGATGAGACGGGCTTCGGCCTGGGAGCGTTTGACTTCGTTGTGGCGGCGGGGCCGGCGGCCGTCCTCGCGGACGGTGGTGGCGATGATGTGGATGTGGTCGTCGGCGTGGCGGACGGCTGCCCAGCGGCAGGCGGCGGTGTCGCCGTCGGGGGCGATGCCAGTGGCGGCGACCATGCGGCGGGCGATGTCGCCCCACTGCTCGTCGCTGAGGATCGGGTCCTCGGGCGCGGCACGTACGGACAGGTGCCATACGTGCTCGGTGGGGCGTCGCGACTTGGGCAGGGCTTCGACGGGCTGGTCGAGGAGCCTTTGCAGGTCCCCGTAAGTGGCTTTCGAGTTGCGTCCGGGGTCGGGGACGAGACTGTCCCAGGCCGCCACGAGGTGTGGGTCGGTGTGTTCCTCGTGGGTGCCGGGGCCGTAGAGGTAGCGGATCAGGCCGATGGTGCGGGTGCCCATCTTGTGGACGCGGGGGATCATCCGGTGGGAGCCTCCGTCTCTACGTATCGCTGGGTGAAGTCGTCCACGCGCTCGGCGGTCCGCTGGACGGCGTCGAGGACCGCCTTGGCGTGCGGGGCATCGGCGCCGGAGTTCAAGACGGTGGCGACCTGGTTCAGGTTGTTGCCGATCTGGCCGAGGGCCCGGCGCAGCGCGAACAGCTCTCTGACCATCTCCCGGTGGGTGGCGATCTCGGCTTCGGTGTGTTCGAGGTCGCGTGCGGCCTTCAGGGCAGAGTGGGCGAGGAACCCGGCGGTGCTCATGCGGCAGGCAGCCGCGGCGTGGGTGAGGAGCTGGAATTCATCGTCGTTCATGCGGCAACTGGGCTGGTGGATGCGCTTCTTCTCGGCGAGCAGGCGCTCACGCTGGCGCACGTGCGATGTCGTTGGGGCGGTGTGCGTGCAGCGGGGGGTGTGGCAGGCGTGCTGTCCCTCCGATTCGTGGTGCGGTCCGGCCTCGGCAGCATCCCGAAGGGCCGGCACCCCCTGGTGCCGCTCCGCGCCCGCCACCCCTGGGGCGGGGGAGCCCAGAGCATTGCTCCCGACGGGAGCAATGCTCTGGGTACAACTTGCTCCTCCTGAGGCTGGAAGCGAGGGCATGTGATCGTCGTGGGTGGGACGGTCGTGCGGTGGGTTGTGCATGCGTGTCCTTGAAGAGGTAAAGGCTGGTCGTGTGAAGGGGCTGTTGGGCGGGGTCGACCGGTTGGGGACCGCTCGCTGGTGACGCGAGATGCTGTCGGCGCTGTCCGGGGACCGGGCGAGACGGTCCCGGATTCGGGAGGCTCTCGGTCCCCAGTGGCATGGGTGTGGGGGACCGGTCCCGTCTCGGTCCCCGTAGTCGTGGGTGGGGACGGTCCCCGACGTCGTGACTTGACGGTCCCCGAACCGTCGAAGGTCGGTCCCGGATGGCGGGGACCGTGGGGACGGTCGCCACTGAGTCGGGGGATATCAGGGGGTTGACCTGCGGAAACAGAGTTGGGGACCGGTCCCCGTGGTGCCCGACGCGCGCAGCGCAATCAAGGGGACGGTCCCCGCTCGACTGCTGTCGGTCCCCTCTTGGGGGAGGCCGCTGCCAGCCGGGGACGGGACCGGGACGGGGACCGCGACTGGGACGGGGACCGCGACCGCGACGGGACCGGGTTGGGGGACCGTGATTGGGGCGGGGACGGGACCTGGATGGGGACGGTCCCCGAACGGCTCGGGCCAGTGGTTCGGTCCCCCACGATGATGGGGACCGACCTGGGTGGGGACCGTGGTGGTCAGGAGCCTGACGGCTGGGCGCGTCGGCGGTCTGGGCCGGTGAGGATGACGCGGGTGGTCATCTCTGCAAGACGGGAGGCGACGCGGTCCCCGACTGCGTTGCGGAGTTCCGCGATGGGCAGGTTGGTGGTGATCAGGGTCGGGAGCATCTCGGTGTAGCGGCGATTGATCAGCCGGTACGTCAGCTCCTCGGTCCACTCGGACTGCTTGGCCGCGCCGAGGTCGTCCAGGATCAGCAGCGGGCACCGGCCGAGCTCTTGGATCTCCCGCTCGGGGTCGTGGTTGGGCCGGGGCCGGAGCTGGGCGTAGAGGTCGGCGGAGGTGACCGCCTGCCAGCGCAGGCGTACTCCGGCGGCCAGCAGCGAGCGGACGGCTCCGTAGGCCTGATGTGTCTTGCCGATGCCGGTGGTTCCGGCGATCAGCAGCGAGGGGCCGTAGGCGATGCCCCGGGTACCGGCCGGCCCGTTCCGCCCGGCGCCGGTGACCGCCTCCACCCAGCCCAGGACTTCGGGTTGGGTGGCGAGTGCTTCGCGGTAGCGGGGCGGGATGCGGCGGTCGGCGAGTTCCAGGGTGGTCACCGGCTCCACCGTGGGCCCGGCGGGTGCGGTGTCGGGGTCGATGCCCTTGGCAGCGAGAATGGCCTGGAGACGGGCTGCCAGGGTGCCAGCACGCTGGGGTTCGCGGGTCGCGGTGGTCACAGCTGGCCTCCGTAAGCGGCTTCGGCGTCAACGGGGTTGGTGTACGGCTGAGGGGTCCTGCGGGCGCCAGCAGTGGCCTGGGGTGGGTTCATGGCCTCGTTGACCAGACTGGGCAGCAGACTCGGGTAGAGGCTCTTGAGGCGCATGCGGTCGACCCCGGCTCGGATGTGGTCCGGGTCGATGCCTTCGTACAGCAACTTGTTGATCTCCCGGCCTACATGGCCCAGGACCCTCTCCGGAGGGAGCTTCCCGCACGCGGCGACGTACTCGGCGACCAGTTGCTGGGCCGTTGCGGTCTGGGGTGTGGCGGGGGCGCTCGCGCCTCCCAACGGAGATCCTAGATCCACGATCCTAGGTCCTAGATCCGGACCGTGAGGGCTCGGCGCAGGCTCCCGCACCTCCCCCTGATGCTGCACGGAGGGCTCACCGAATCCGCCCTGACCTGCGGATACGGGGATCAGTGAAGTGGCAGGAGGTGCGGGTGCGAGCTCCGGGACGGGCGCCTGATGGTGCACGGACGACTCACGGAGCCCTCCCTGCGCCAGCGGTGAAGTCAGGGGTACCCGGCCGCCGTCGTGGTAGGGGCAGTTCGGGTGCCGGACACCGCTGGGGCGGTTGACCTTCTGGTGCTTGGAGAAGGTCACGATGTGCAGGTACCGCTTGCCGTCCTCGCCCTCGTACCGGCAGATGAGTTCATTGCCGGCGAGCTGGGTGAGGTCGTCCTCGACCTCGATCGGGCCGTGTTCGGGGCGCAGGGACCACAAGAGGCCCGCTATGACGGCGGACTGGTCACGGAACCGGCCGTGGTCGTCGGCCTGGGTGAGCAGACCGAAGAACGTCCGCTCTGCGGTGATGCTGACGGCGGCCAGCGATTCGGAGCTGAAGGCTTCCGGCTTGATGGTGCGGATGCGTGCCACGCCTATCGCCCCGCCTTCGCCTGCTGCTGGGACGGTGACGCCATGGTGGGCGCGGGTGTGCGGACGGCTGCTTCGGCCGTACTGTGGGGCATAGACGTTCCTCAGATCCGTTCAGGAGTGGGCGGTTTGGACAAGGGGCTCCCATCGGCTCTCGGCGCTGCAACGCCGGGAGCCGATTCCTTTGTCGGGGGTGCTTAGCCAAGACAGCCACACCCAGCCCGCGCAAGTCCAGCGAATCCGCACTCGAAAAGCGTCAGAGCGCATCGCTGATCGCGAACGACTTCACAGTAAGGGCGAATCCCCGGTTGACCAAAAAGTCGACGGCGCAGGGAGAGCGGCGAAGATCGCACCCCGAAAGCCATTGACCGGGGTAGGCGAGGCGATCTATGTTTCCGCCGCCCGGAGCCACTGATGGTGTGCGCACCTCTGTGGTCCGAGATGGGTCGTAGTTCCGCAATGGCTGTCTATGCGGGAATCGCCAGTTCCTTCTCCGTGAAACGGGCCCCAAAGTCCCATGTCTGGGCTTCCGCGATTACGAGAACCCGGGAACCCGAGCTACAACAGACGCATGCCCCGAAGAGCTACGGAAATCGGTCCCGCCGGAGAACGGACCGCCGGTGCCATCGAGCGCCTGCGCACCTCGCGCGGGTTCGCCCAGCGCGAGCTCGCTGCCCGTGTCACCGAGCTCGGCCACCCCATGACCAACACCATGCTGTCCCGCATCGAACGCACCCGCCGGCGCTGCGACGTGGATGACCTCGTCGCCATTGCGGCCGCCCTCGGTGTCTCCCCACTCGCCTTGCTCCAGCCCGCGACGTAGGGGTCCCGCGTGGGTGCGCTGTGACGCCGCCCCGGCTTATACCCGACGATCCCCGGTCAGCCAAACCGGGGATTCTCCAGACCATAGAAGTAGTCCGCTCCACCTGCCTGACAGCAAGCGGGGGCGGGCTCGTCATGCCCGATGTCCGTCGCCGCAGGTTGCCGACGGAAGACCCCGAAGGTTTCGATACGTGCGAAGTGTTGCTTGTGACAGTGAATTGCTGGCGAATGTCCGTATGTCTCCCCGTGTGTCGCCGCTGGGGAGGGGTTTTCTGAACGTGCATGAAGCCGCCGAATACCTGGGGCTGTCGCCCGCCACCCTTTACGTGTGGCGACACCGTCGCCAAGGTCCGCCGAGTTTTCGGATGGGGCGGAGCGGACGTGTGATGTACCGGATCGAAACGCTTGACGAGTGGATCCGGGAACAGGAGCAGGCGGACTCCCGCAGTAATACTTCCCTAAATCCGGTGAATGCCGCCCCGCAGCGCCGCGCCGGGTACTCGGCCACGGCCTGACCGATCTACCCGGCCTTACCATCCGCCCTACGCCTAACCCTTACCCCGAGGAATTCTTTGGCCGGCTATATCGAAGACCGTTGGATCAAAAAGAAGAAGGATCCCGTCACAGGGAAGCGTGAGCGTACGACCCGTTACGGCAAGGGGTCTCGGTATCGTGTCGCTGGAATCCCGGGCGTCCGGGACATGTCGTTCGACGTGCTGGAGGACGCCAAGGGGTGGCTTCGGCGGTCTGGCACCGACAGCGAACGGGGCGAGTTCGTCGACCCGCGCGACGGCTCCATCACCTTGACGGACTTCGTCACGCGCCACTGGCGCGCCGGCGTTCGCGGCGCGCCCGGCACGGTCAAACGAGTTGACGAGCGTGTACGACTCCACATCCTTCCGCACCTCGGTGCGGTGGCGCTGCGAGACGTGTCGGCGACCGTCCTGCGCGGCTACATAGCCACGCTCGAAGGCGAGTGCTCTCCGCGGTACGCCCGGCAGATCCTCACCTCGCTGTCGAACATCTTCGAGACCGCGATCGACGACAAGCGCCTCGTCCGCAACCCGATGCGGGCCAAGACGGTGCGTTGGCCGAAGGCCCCCGACGACGATCGTGACGCGTGGCCGCTGGCAACGGCGCAGCGGGTGCGGGACGTGATCAATCCTCGCTACCGGATCGCGGTCGTCGTCGCGCTGGGGTGTGGGCTGCGCCAGGGCGAGGTGTTCGGGCTGTCGCCGAAGGACATCGACTTCGAACGCGGCGTCATCCGAGTGCGCAGGCAGGTGCAACTTCTCTCCGGGCGCCTCTACTTCGCTCTGCCCAAGGGCGGCAAGACGCGCATCGTCGACATGCCCCGGTCGGTGGCCACGGAACTGGCCGCGTACTTCCTCGACCATCCGGCGGTCGACGTCGAGCTCCCCTGGGGCGGGCCGGAGACCGACCGGGAGAAGCAGAGCTTCCCGCTCGTCCTCACGACGACCTACGGCAACGCCATCCGCGCCAACATCTTCAACGACGAGGCCTGGAAGCCGGCCCTCGCCGCGGCCGGAGTCATTCCAGTGCGGGAGAAGGGGGCTCGGTGGAAGGCCTCCCGTAAGGACGGCTTCCACGTGCTGCGGCACACCTACGCCTCGGTGCTCCTCGAAGCGGGCGAGTCCATCGTCACGCTTGCCCGGTGGCTCGGTCACTCAAGTCCGACCATCACCCTCGACCACTACGCCCACTTCATGCCGGAGGCTGGCGGCAAGGGCCGCGTGGCTATCGACGCAGTACTCGGCACGGCGCCCGAGTACGTACCTGAGGGCCTCGTTTCCTCTCACGGCAGCATCTGAGAGCCCGTTCCGACAGCGGTCGCCTGCGCCCGGCAATGTTCCAGCCCCGCCGTCACCTCTGCCTGGTCCGAGCCGTCCTCGGTCGCCAGGAGTTCCCCGGCCGTAACCATGGCCGCCCAGAACTCGGGAGGTGAGCCCCGTCCGTTCCGGAACCGAGTCTGCGCGAGGAGCAGGAAGATCTTCGTGAGCTCCCCAGTACGGAACCAGGGGATCATGCCGCCAGGAAAGCCTCCGCGGGCGCAGGCCGCGGTCCACAACAGGTCGTGGATCCGCTCACCGCGACCGTCCAGTACTCGGTCCACGACGAACACGTGCCCACAGCCGAGAAGCATGGCGACGAGGTCTTCCTCTCCTACCTCGAACTCTGCGAAGAGGGGCCGAACCTCGCTGATCCGGACTTCGGCGTCTGCCCGGGGGACTCCCAGGGCCAGACATAGGGCCAACGCGCAGGCGTCCCACTCACCGGTGCGTGCGGCCAGTTCGGCGAAGACCTCCTCCTTGCCCCGTCCGGTGGCCAGCATCTCGCGAGCCTCCAGAACCAGCGCGTCCTCGCCTTCCCTGTGATTCATGGCCAGAGGCTACAGCGATGCTCGAACGCGACAAGGGTCGTGGTGACTTGAGTGAGCGTCCCCCATTCCTCTGCCCGGTCGTGCAGGTGGCGAGGCTGGGTTCAGCGGCAGAGTTCCATGATGGTGTCGTCGAAGTCGGGGAACTCCTGGGCCGCCAGTTCGATCACGGCAGCGGCTGACCGGCGCTGGTGCGGTGCGAATCCTTCGGCGATGGCTGCCAGCTCCGGGTTGGGGTGTGCCTTCCAGTCGGGCTCGTACGAGGTGGCGGCTTCCCAGGGGCCGAAGCCGTCGGCCAGTAGCCACAGGAAGTCGCCCAGGTCGCGGGCGACGACACCGGTCTCTCCCTCGGACCCGAGAAAGACGACGGGCTGCTCGGCCAGCGGCCGGCTCGGGCGGATGAGCCAGATCGCCGCGTACCCGCCCGTGCCGTCCTGTCCGAACACGCGGAAGTCGTTGCCGTCCAGTTCGCTGTTCCCGGTCCACGCCTGGAGCCAGTCGGTGGTCTCGGCAGCGGACAGGAAGGCCGGGAAGGGCTCGAAGTCGACCCCGGTCTTCCCGTCGGCGTAGTCGAATCGAACGGCCATCGCAGTGGCGAGCGCGGCGGGGAAGTGGCGGTCATCGGTGGGCTTCACGGAGACAGGCTAGACAGGGGGTCGGACAGTGGCGCTCTACGGGCGCGGTTGTTGGACGACTGCCGGTTTGTAGTCGTCGGGGGAGACAGGACAGACCTTGTCGTTACCCTCCGCAACTGCGTGCCGTCGAAGGTGATCGGCGGTGCGGGAGGGCCAGCCCCAAGGCGCGGGGGAGTACCCGGCATGGGTCGGCTGCGGATTCTCCCCAGATTCTCCCCAGGGGGTCGTGGGGGCCGCTTTCATGCGTTCGCAAGAGCTAAGTTGATCAACGGCGCTGGTGTGCGGTCTACAGCCAGTCGCGCTTCTTGAAGATGACGTACAGGCTCACGCAGACCACCGCCATCAGCAGGATCGCGAAGGGGTAGCCGGCGGCCCACTTCAGCTCGGGCATGGTCTCGAAGTTCATGCCGTAGATGGTTCCCACGAGTGTGGGTGCGAAGAGGATGGCGGCCCAGGAGGAGATCTTCTTGATCTCCTCGTTCTGTTCGAAGCCCGCTTCGGCCAGGGCGCGCATTTCGGCGTTCTGTTGTTGGGAGACCAGGGTGGCGTTGACCGTCAGGATTTCTGTCAGGGCCTGGCGGAAGCCGTCGACGCGTTCGCTGGTGTGGGTGACGTGGTCCGCGACGTCGCGGAGGTAGCGCTGGAGTTCCTCGTCCGTGCCGTACTTGGCGAAGCCGGCCATCAGGCCGTGGAGCATGCCGACCAGGGGGCGGGTGGCGCGCTGGAACTCGACCATTTCTCGGGAGAGTTCGTAGATGCGGCGGGAGACCTCCGGGTCGCCGCGGAAGACCTCCGTCTCGATCTCGTCGATGTCGGTCTGGACGCCTTCGACGACCGGGGCGTAGCCGTCGACCACCGCGTCGAGGATGGCGTACAGGGCGGCCTCGGGGCCCAGGGAGAGGAGTTCAGGGCTCTCCTCCATGCGGCGGCGGACGGAGGAGAGGTCCGGGGCGCCGCCGTGGCGGACGGTGATCAGGAAGTCCGGGCCGACGAAGATGTGGAGTTCGCCGAACTCGACCTCCTCCAGCGCGTCCAGGTAGCGGGCGGCGCGCAGGACGACGAAGAGGGTGTCCCCGTAGCGCTCCAGCTTGGGGCGCTGGTGGGCCTCCAGGGCGTCCTCGACGGCGAGTTCGTGGAGGTTGAACTCGGCGGCCAGCGAGTGGAGTTCGGGTTCCGTGGGGCGGTGCAGGCCGATCCAGGCCATGCCGTCGGGCTGTTCGCGCAGCCTGCGGAAGGTGTCGGCGAGGGTGGCGGGGGAGGCGACGCGGCGGCCGTCGCGGTATACGGCGGAGTCGATCAGGCTGCGGTGGTTCGGGGGTGTGGGGGCCGGCGGTGCGGGCTTCGCGCGCGGGGACGGGGAGGGGTGGCGGTCCGGGCGGCGGTCCGACATCGCAGGTCAGCTCCCGTTCGAGCAGGAAGGTGGTTACGGGCAAGAGGTAGGATATCGGGTGAATCGGTTACGGCGTCGGCCGCTCGGCTCCTCCTGCGATTGCGGACAGAACTCGTCCGCGACGGAGGTTAGTTTGCTGTCATGGCCTCCAGGACGAAACCCGCAGCCGCCGTACTCGACACCCGTGCGCTGAACCGTGCCACGCTCGCCCGCCAGCTGCTCCTCAGCCGTGCCGAGATGTCCGCGCGGGACGCCGTCACGCACCTCCTCGGGCTCCAGGCGCAGAACGTCAAACCCCCCTACTTCCAGCTCCACGCCCGCCTCGCCGGATTCCGCCCCGCCGAGCTGGCCGGGCTCATGGAGTCCCGGGAGGTGGTGCGGATGGTCACCATGCGGTCCACCATCCACCTGCACACCGCCCACGACGCCCTCACCCTCAGGCCGCTCGTGCAACCCGCCCGGGACCGGGAGGTCACCTACTTCCGCAAGGGCCTGACCGGTGTGGACCTCGACCGGCTCCGCGAGCGCGCCCGCGCCTTCGTCGAGACCGCGCCGCGCACCATGGGCGAGATCCGCGACGAGCTGCTGCGGGAATGGCCCGCCGCCGACCCGCAGTCCCTGTCGGTCGCCGCGCGCTGCCTGCTCCCGCTCGTCCAGGTCACGCCGCGCGGGGTGTGGGGGCGCAGCGGGCAGGTACGGCTGACCACGGTGGAGGCCTGGGTCGGGGAGAGCGCCGGATCGCAGGCGCCGCGGCAGGTGGACGACGTGGTGCTGCGCTACCTCGGCGCCTTCGGCCCCGCCTCCGTCAAGGACATGCAGACCTGGGCGGGCGTCACCCGGCTGCGCCAGGCCTTCGAGCGGCTACGGCCGGACCTGGTCACCTTCCGCGACGAGAACGGCGTAGAGCTGTTCGACCTGCCCCACGCGCCCCGGCCCGATGCCGACACCCCCGCCCCGCCCCGCTTCCTGCCCGAGTACGACAACCTGCTGCTCTCGCACGCCGACCGGTCCCGCGTCGTCAGCCCCGAGGTCAAGGGCCGTACGTGGACCGGGAACCAGGCCCACCGCGCCCTGCTCGTCGACGGCTTCCTCGCCGGACTGTGGCGCATCGACGGCGACGACGGCGGCGAGCGTGACGGTCGTGACGTACGCCCGGCGCTCACCGTGGAGCTGTTCGGTACGCAGTCCCGTGCGCGCAAGGACGAGATCGCGACCGAAGGCGAGGCGCTCCTCGCCGCCATGGCCGGCGCGCCGGGAACGGTGCGCTTCGGGTCAATCCACGGCTGACGCCGCCCTGGTGGAGTGCCCACCGGGCGCGGCACGATGCGTGTCATGACGCAGAACAGCGCCACCGACAGCTTCCTGGCCGCGCGGGACTTCCTGCTCGCACACCGCGGGGAGTACGACGCCGCCCACGCCGGATTCACCTGGCCCCGCCCCGAGCGCTTCAACTGGGCCCTCGACTGGTTCGACCACATCGCCACCCGTACGCCCGCCACCCCGGCCCTGCGGATCGTGGAGGAGGACGGCTCCGGCCAGAGCGTCTCCTACGAGGAGATGAGCCGGCGGTCGGGATCGGCCGCGAACTGGCTGCGCGCCCAGGGCGTCGGGGCGGGCGACCGGATCCTCGTCATGCTCGGCAACCAGCGCGAGCTGTGGGAGGTGATGCTCGGCGCGATGAAGCTGCGCGCCGTCGTCATCCCGGCCACCCCGCTGCTCGGCCCGGCCGACCTGCGCGACCGCGTCGACCGCGGTCACGTACGCCACGTGATCGCCCGGACGGAGGACGCGGGGAAGTTCGACCAGGTGCCCGGCGCCTACACCCGCATCGCCGCCGGACCCGACGTCCCCCGCGGATGGCGCCGACTGGCGGACATGGACGAGGACGCGGAAGGGGCAGGGGCAGGGGCTACGGAAGGGGCAGGGGCTACGGAAAGGGCTGACGGAGATTTCAGTCAGGCGGACGACGCCCACGCCACCCTCGCCACCGACCCCCTGATGCTCTACTTCACCTCGGGCACCACCGCCCGCCCCAAGCTGGTCGAGCACACCCACGCGTCGTACCCGATCGGGCACCTCTCCACCATGTACTGGCTCGGGCTGCGCCCCGGCGACGTCCACCTCAACATCGCCTCGCCCGGCTGGGCCAAGCACGCCTGGTCCAACCTCTTCGCCCCCTGGAACGCCGGCGCGACCGTCTTCGTGTACAACTACACCCGCTTCGACGCCGAACGCCTGATGGCCGAGATGGACCGCGGCGGCGTGACCACCTTCTGCGCCCCGCCCACCGTGTGGCGGATGCTCATCCAGTCCGACCTCACCAAGCTCCAGCGCCCGCCGCGCGAGGCCGTCGCCGCCGGTGAACCGCTCAACCCGGAGGTCATCGAGAAGGTCCGCCGGGCCTGGGGCGTCACCATCCGCGACGGCTTCGGCCAGACCGAGACCACCCTCCAGGTGGGCAACTTTCCAGGTGTCCCCGTCAAGCCGGGCTCCATGGGCCGTCCGGCACCCGGTTACGAGATCGTGCTCCTGGACCCCGTCACCGGCCAGGAGTCCCCGGACGAGGGCGAGCTGTGCGTGGACCTGCGCCCCCGCCCCGCCGGAGTGATGACCGGCTACCGCGACGACCCCGCCCGCACCGCCGAGGCCATGGCGGACGGGTTCTACCGCACCGGGGACATCGCCTCGCGCGACGAGGACGGCTACCTCACGTATGTCGGCCGCGCGGACGACGTGTTCAAGGCCTCCGACTACAAGATCAGCCCGTTCGAGCTGGAGAGCGCCCTGCTGGAACACGACGCCGTCGCCGAGGCGGCCGTCGTACCGGCCCCGGACGAGCTGCGGCTCGCGGTGCCGAAGGCGTACATCACGCTCGCGGCCGGCTGGGAGCCGGACAAGGAGACCGCCCGGGCGCTCTTCGAGCACTCCCGGGCGGTCCTGTCCCCTTATAAGAGGATCCGCCGCATCGAGTTCGCCGAGCTGCCCAAGACGGTGTCCGGGAAGATCCGCCGGGTCGAGCTGCGGGAGCTCACCGCGGCCGGCTCCGCGGGGGAGTACGACGAGTCCGACCTCGTGGGCTGAGCCGAAGCCCTGGGAGGACGCCGCCGCCCGGAGCGAGCCCTACGCCGACAGGAGCGCCTCGATCGCGGCGACGACCTCGTCGGCCTCGGGCTCGGTACGCGGGCGGAAGCGCGCCACGACCTCGCCGGCGGGGGAGATCAGGAACTTCTCGAAGTTCCACTGGATGTCCCCCGCCTCACCCTCGGCGTCCGGAACCTTCACCAGCTCCTGGTACAGCGGGTGCCGGTTCTCGCCGTTCACCTCGGACTTCTCCAGCATCGGGAAGGTCACCCCGAAGCCCGCCGCGCAGAAGGTCTGGATGTCCTGCGCGCTGCCCGGCTCCTGGCCGCCGAACTGGTTGCAGGGCACGCCGATGACGGTGAAGCCCTTCTCCTCGTACTTGAACTGCAGGCGGGCCAGTCCCGAGTACTGGGGGGTGAGCCCGCACTGCGAGGCGGTGTTGACCAGCAGGATCGCCTTGCCCTTGTGGGCCGCGAGGCTGGTGGGCTCGTCGTCCAGGGTGGTCAGCGGGATGTCGTACAGGCTCATCGGCTCTCCTCTGCGAGGTGGGGCGGATATCGCGTCCGAGCCTAGGCCCCCGTCCCGATCAGCTGGTCCGCCGGGTCGTTGAAGGGCTGCGGCATGCCGGTGAGGTCCAGGACGAAGAGCGGTATCCCCAGGTCGTCCGCGCGGCTGCGGGCGTCCTTCGTATAGCCCGCGAGGGAGAAGTAGACGCTGGTCGCGGAAGCCGTCAGGCCGTTCAGCCAGACGCACTCCACCGCCCGCAGCCCGGCCGGCGCCGTCGTCGGGTCCACCTGCGCGACCACGCCCGGGGCGCGCAGGTCGACGGCCGCCGAGGGGATCGGCAGCCCGTCGGGCTGGCGGACGTCCTGGAAGCCGAGCCAGCGCAGGTACAACGCGGCCGTCGCCACCGCGTCCCGCGCCGTACGGATGGTCACGGGCCGAAACGGCGGCCGCGGCACCGGCGTCCGCCCGGCGGCCGGGCTCGTGCCCGGGTCGGGTTCCGCCGGAGCGGCGGAGGTCCGATCCGCCCCGGACGCGTCCGCCCGTACGCCGCCCCGCGCGCCCGGGACCTCCGGACCGGATTCGGCCGAAGCCGGAGTCGATGTCGATGCCGCCGATTCCTCCGACTCCGGCGAATGGACCGGAACGAGGACCACCGTTCCGCACGAGCCGCACCCCACCTCCGGGTGCGGCCACTCGCTCTCCCGCCCACACGACCCGCACCGCACGGTCACCCAGCTCTGTGACCAGGTGCGATGGGTGAGAGGCAGGGGCGCCGCCGCCAGATCGAGCGGCGGTGTGACCGGGCTCCCGCAGGCGCACGGGAAGACCGGGGCGGTGTAGCCGTTCTCGCGCATGCACGCCGGACAGCGCACCGGTACCGCTTCCGCCATGAGTTCTGGACCCCCTCCGTCGCTGTGCGTAGGTACATGCTCCACCACGCGCCACCACCGTGGCGCGGATCCCGGCCATTTGTGCAACTCGCTGAACGAGAAGCGGCTTTTGGTGGGTTCCGAGGTGTCCCACCGCCTTGACGAGCAGGGAGTCGCCGCTTAGCTTGTTCCGTATAGCAGAACAATACTTCCGGATTACGGAAAAGCCTGACCGCCAGACCCGCAGGAGAACTCGATGCCCCGTATGACAGCCGCCGCCGCTGCAGTGGAGATCCTCAAGCTCGAGGGCGTTTCGCAAGCGTTCGGCGTGCCCGGCGCTGCGATCAACCCGTTCTACCGCGAGCTCAAGAACGTGGGCGGTATCAAGCACACGCTCGCCCGCCACGTCGAGGGCGCTTCGCACATGGCCGAGGGCTACACGCGTGCCAAGGCGGGCAACATCGGCGTCTGCATCGGCACCTCGGGGCCGGCCGGCACCGACATGATCACCGGCCTGTACTCGGCCATCGCGGACTCGATCCCGATCCTGTGCATCACCGGTCAGGCTCCGGTCGCGAAGCTCCACAAGGAAGACTTCCAGGCCGTCGACATCGCCTCGATCGCCAAGCCGGTCACCAAGGCCGCGACCACCGTCCTGGAGGCCGCGCAGGTCCCGGGCGTCTTCCAGCAGGCGTTCCACCTGATGCGCTCCGGCCGTCCCGGCCCGGTCCTGATCGACCTGCCGATCGACGTCCAGCTGACCGAGATCGAGTTCGACCCGGAGACCTACGCGCCGCTGCCGGTCTACAAGCCGCAGGCGACCCGCGCCCAGGCCGAGAAGGCCATCCGGTTCCTGCTGGAGTCCGAGCGCCCGCTGATCGTCGCCGGTGGCGGCATCATCAACGCCGACGCCTGCGACCTGCTGGTCGAGTTCGCCGAGCTGACGGGCGTCCCGGTCATCTCCACCCTCATGGGCTGGGGCACCATCCCGGACGACCACGAGCTGAGCGCCGGCATGGTCGGCGTCCAGACCTCGCACCGCTACGGCAACGCGACGTTCCTGGAGTCGGACTTCGTCCTCGGCATCGGCAACCGCTGGGCCAACCGTCACACCGGTTACAACCTGGACGCGTACACCAAGGGCCGCAAGTTCGTCCACGTCGACATCGAGCCCACCCAGATCGGCAAGATCTTCGCCCCGGACTTCGGCATCGCCTCCGACGCCAAGGCCGCCCTGGAGCTCTTCATCGAGGTCGCCAAGGAGCTGAAGGCCGAGGGCAAGCTGCCCGACTTCAGCGCCTGGGCCGCTTCCGGCCAGGAGCGCAAGGCCACCCTGCAGCGCCGTACGCACTTCGACAACATCCCGATGAAGCCGCAGCGCGTGTACGAGGAGATGAACAAGGCCTTCGGCCCGGAGACGCGCTACGTCACCACCATCGGCCTCTCCCAGATCGCCGGCGCGCAGATGCTGCACGTCTACCGGCCGCGCAACTGGATCAACTGCGGCCAGGCCGGCCCGCTCGGCTGGACCATCCCGGCCGCGATCGGTGCCGCCACCGCGGACCCGGAGACCCCGATCGTCGCGCTCTCGGGCGACTACGACTTCCAGTTCATGATCGAGGAGCTCGCGGTCGCCGCGCAGCACAAGGTCCCCTACGTCCACGTCCTGGTGAACAACGCCTACCTGGGCCTGATCCGTCAGGCGCAGGGCGGCCTGGGCATCAACTTCGAGGTCAACCTCGAGTTCGAGAACATCAACACCCCGGAGCTGGGCGTCTACGGCGTCGACCACGTCAAGGTCGCCGAGGGCCTGGGCGTCAAGGCCATCCGCGTCACCGACCCGAACGAGCTGGGTGCCGCTTTCGAGCAGGCCAAGAAGCTGGCCCAGGAGTTCCAGGTCCCGGTCGTCGTCGAGGCCATCCTGGAGCGCGTCACCAACATCTCGATGAGCAAGACGGTCGACATGAGCGACGTGACCGAGTTCGAGGAGCTCGCGACCGAGCCGGGCCACGCCCCGACCGCGATCCTCCCGCTGTCCGTCTGACGGCAGCCCGGTAGCTCCGCTTGAGCGGTGACGAACGGCCCCCGTACTCCTCCAGGAGTACGGGGGCCGTTTCGCGCCTTACGCGCCTGCTGCGTCCGTCTCGCGTCGAGGAGCGGGCGGGCGCGGGTGTTCACCGTCGCGGACGCGTACACGTCCGCCAACCGCCCCGCCAACCGCCCCGCCCCGTCCCGCCCGAACAGCACCGCTAGCCGGGGTGCGGGCCCAGCTCGGCGTCCACCGCGCCTTCGAGCAGCTCGCGGGCGCGCTCCAGGCCAAGCGAACCGCTCAGCCAGCGCTCGCTGAGCCCTTCCACGAGAGCCGTCAGCCGCTCGGCGGCGTCGAGCGGGGCCGCGCCGAGCGCGGCGAGGCCGGCCGCCTGGGCGTCCGCGACCGCGTCGGCGGTGTCCTGGATCCAACCGCGGGTGGACTCGGCCAGGGCCTCGCGCAGACCGCTGTCGAAGACGGCGCTGGCCCGCAGCTCGCCCCAGGCGATGCTGTTCTCGCGTACGCCCGGGGTGTCCTGGAGTTCGCCGCCCAGCAGCCGCAGAAGTACCTCGCGGGCGTCCTCGGCGTCCTTGAGGGCCTCGTCCGTGTAGCCGACGGCGCGGTCGCTGACGAAGGCGAGGGTGCGCCGGATCAGGCCGGCGCGGTCTTTGAAGTGGTAATAGATGAGCGCGGTGGAAACCCCGGCCTCGGCCGCCAGCTCCTCGACCCGCAACCCTCTGACGCCGCTGCGCGCGATGACGCGTACGGCTGCTTCCAGGATCAACGCTTGACGCTCGGCCACGCTCACTCGCGCCTTCCGCTCGGAACACCCTTGACTGACCTTTCAGTCAAGGGCACACGTTACGGCCTGTACCGCTCGCGCACGGCGGGCATGGCGGGCATGGCGGGCACGGCAAAGCGCCGAGTCACGGGACCGTCCGTGACTCGGCGCTCTGGTTTGATACCGCCCGACGGAGCGAGGCTGGCGCGACAGGACGTTCGCGCCGCCGGGCGGAGCTTGTGGCCGCCCGGGACAGACCCGGCGGCCGGAGGCCGGCGCAGCCGGCCCGATGCCCGCGAAGCGGTGCGAGGACGGCGTCCAGAAGGGGACGTTCGCGCCGCCGGGCGGAGTTCGTGTTCCTCGTCGTACAGGGGACTCTGTGCGTGGCCCCTGTACAGAAGGAGATGGCTGGGACCGTGGCGGGCGGCGACGAGAACTCCGGCTTCGTCTCCCTCAGGTCAAGAGACGGGCCTCGGAACCCATTACCACCGCACTGGCTCGCACGCCCGCCACGGTCCTCGTCCTCCCTTACCGCGTACCACCCCTCATCCGGGTCCGCGGTGCGGGTTCAGCACCCGGGGCCTGACCTCCCGTCAGGCCCCCGGTACAGCTGTGCGGCTCAGGCGTCGCGCAGGGCGCGAACGGCCTCCTCGACGCGCTTGCCGTAGTCGGCGTCGGCGGCGTGGAAGTGAGCCAGGTTCTTCTCGATGACGTCTTCCAGGGTGACCTGCGACAGGCCGCCGGCGATGTTCGCCACCAGACGCTGCTTCTCGGCCTCCGACATCAGGCGGTAGAGCTCACCGGCCTGGAAGAAGTTGTCGTCCTTGGTGTGGGCCGGGGCCTCGTGGGTGCCCGTGTAGCCGGAGACGGCCTTCGGGGCGCCGAGGGCCAGACCGGTCTCGGCCGGACCCTGGTACGAGTTGGGCTCGTAGTTCTTGTCGTGGCGCGAGCCGTTGCGCAGCGCCATGACACCGTCGCGGCCGTAGTTCTCGGCCTTGGTCGCCTTCGGGGCGTTGACCGGCAGCAGGGTGTGGTTCACACCGAGGCGGTAGCGCTGGGCGTCGGCGTACGCGAAGAGACGGCCCTGGAGCATCTTGTCCGGCGAGGCGGTGATGCCCGGGACGAAGTTGTTCGGGGAGAAGGCGGACTGCTCGACCTCGGCGAAGACGTTGTCCGGGTTGCGGTCGAGGACCAGGCGGCCCACGCGCTGCAGCGGGTAGTCGCTGTGCGGCCACACCTTGGTGAGGTCGAACGGGTTGAAGCGGTAGTCCGCGGCCTCGGCGGCGGGCATGATCTGGACGTAGAGGGTCCAGCTCGGGTTCACGCCGCGCTCGATCGCCTGGAGCAGGTCGGTCTGGTGCGAGTTCGCGTCCTTGCCGACGAGCTCGGCCGCCTGCTCACCCGACAGGCAGCGGATGCCCTGGTTCGTCTTGAAGTGGTACTTGACGAAGAAGGCCTCGCCCGACTCGTTGGTCCACTGGTACGTGTGGGAGCCGTAGCCGTTCATGTGACGGTACGACGCCGGGATGCCGCGGTCACCCATCAGCCAGGTGATCTGGTGCGTCGCCTCGGGGGCGTGCGCCCAGAAGTCCCAGACGTTGTCCGGCTCCTGCTTGCCCGTGAAGGGGTCGCGCTTCTGGGAGTGGATGAAGTCGGGGAACTTGATCGGGTCCTTGATGAAGAACACCGGGGTGTTGTTGCCGACGAGGTCGTAGTTGCCCTCTTCGGTGTAGAACTTCAGCGCGAAGCCGCGCGGGTCGCGGACCGCGTCCGCGCCACCCAGCGAGTCGGCCACGGTGGAGAACCGCAGGAAGGTCTCGGTCTTCTTGCCGACCGTGTTCAGGAACGCGGCGCTGGTGTACGCGGTGACGTCGTCGGTCACCTCGAAGTAGCCGTACGCGGCCGAGCCGCGGGCGTGCACCACGCGCTCCGGGATGCGCTCACGGTTGAAGCGGGCAAGCTTCTCAAGGAGCTGCTGGTCCTGGACCAGGAGCGGGCCACCGACGCCGGCGGTGGCGGAGTTCTGGTTGTCGGCGACCGGGGCGCCGGACTCGGTCGTCAGCGTGCGCTTCGACATGGTGACCTTCCGTACGGGATAACTGCGACGGAAAGCGTCTTCCGTCATGCGGAACAGCCTAAATTCGGCTTGAACGTAACGTCAACAGTTTGTTGAACAAAGTTGGAGAGAGGAAATCCGGACGGCGCCGACGCTTGGGCGCGACAGGACAGGTGTCAGCACCGGCGCCATCCGGAAACTCAGGTCCCCGTCAGGGGAGGAGAAAGATCAGACCTGAGCGCCGGAGAGGCGCTCCACCGCACGGAGCAGAGCCGAGTGGTCCAGGCCGCCGTCACCCTGGGCGCGCAGCGAGGCGACCAGCTGGGCGACGACCGCGCCGACCGGGAGGGCCGCACCGACGTTGCGGGCGGCGTCGGTGACGATGCCCATGTCCTTGTGGTGCAGGTCGATCCGGAAACCGGGCTTGAAGTCGCGGTTCAGGAAGTTGTCCTTCTTGCGGGTCAGGACCGTGGAGCCGGCCAGACCGCCGTTGAGGACGTCCAGGGCCGCCTGGAGGTTCACGCCCGACTTCTCGAGGAAGACGACGGCCTCGGCGCACGCCTGGATGTTCACCGCGACGATGAGCTGGTTGGCAGCCTTCACCGTCTGGCCGGAGCCGTGCGGACCGCACAGGACGATGGTCTTGCCGAGCGCCTGGAGCACGGGCAGGGCCTCGTCGAAGTCGGCCTGCTCGCCACCCACCATGATCGACAGGACGGCCTCGATGGCGCCGGCCTCGCCGCCGGACACCGGGGCGTCGATGACGCGGATGCCCTTCGCGGCGGCGTTCTTCGCGAGGTCGATCGAGGTCTGCGGGGTGATCGACGACATGTCGATGATCAGCGCGCCGGACTTCGCGTTCTCCAGGATGCCGTTCTCACCGTAGGAGATGGCCTCGACCTGGGGGGACGCGGGCACCATCGTGATGATGACGTCGGCGTCCTTGACCGCTTCGGCGATCGAACCGGCCGCGCTGCCACCGGCGGCGGCCAGGCGCTCGAGCTTGTCCTGCTCCAGCGTGAAGCCGGTGACCGAGTAGCCGGCCTTCAGGAGGTTCTCGGCCATGGGCGAGCCCATGATGCCGAGACCGATCCACGCAATCGACGGGAGCGCAGTGGGGTTGCTCATGATGAGGGTCCTTCTCTTAATGCTTTGTACGAAAAGTGCGGGGGGTGCCTGGCTGTTCGCCCGGACTTTGTCCGCCTACTGGGCGGCGCGGGCCTCGGCCGGCAGCCACGCGAAGGACGCGGCGGCGTCGGCCGCCTTGTACTCGAGGCCTACGTAGCCCTCGTATCCGGCCTTCTTCAGCTGGTCGAGGAGCGCTTCGAGAGGCAGCTCGCCGGTGCCGGGGGCACCGCGTCCCGGCTTGTCCGCGATCTGGACGTGGCCGGTTTTGGCGGCGTACTTTTCGATGACCTCGGAGAGGTCCTCATCGTTCATCGCCAGGTGGTACAGGTCGAGCAGGAACTTGGCGTTCCCCAGGCCGGTGGCCGCGTTGACCTTGTCCACGACCTCGATCGCGGACGGGGCGCTCACCAGCGGGTAGAGCGGCGACTCGGGCTTGTTCAGCGTCTCGATCAGGAGGATCGCGCCGACACGGTCCGCGGCGCGGGCCGCGATGACCAGGTTCTCCAGGGCGAGCTCGTCCTGGACGGCCGGGTCCACGCCTTCGACGCGGTTGCCGTAGAGGGCGTTCAGCGCCTTGCAGCCGACCGACGCGGCGAAGTCCGCCGCGACGTCGATGTTGGCGCGGAAGCGCTCCGACTCCTCGCCGGGAACCGAGACCGCGCCGCGGTCCGGACCCGGCAGTTGGCCGGCGTAGAAGTTCAGGCCCACCAGCTGGGTGCCGGCGTCCTCAAGAGCGGTCTTGAGGGCGTCGAGCTCCGCCTGTGCGGGGGTGGGGGTCTCGATCCAGGGCCACCACAGCTCGACCGCCGTGAAGCCCGCCGCGGCGGCAGCCGCGGGACGCTCCAGGAGCGGGAGTTCCGTGAAGAGGATCGAAAGGTTTACATCGAAGCGCTGGTCCGAGTATCCCATGAGGGGTATGCGCTCCTTCCGTATTGCGGAAGTTAGTTTCTGCTTGATGGAAGACTGCATCGGCTTCCGCGCGGATGTCAAGTGCCGACTCCCGAAAAATCCCGACCGCGCGTAGGTTGACCTGCGTGCGATTGAGAGTGGAGTTCACGACCGAGCCCTTCGATCTCGAAGAGGCCCCCGCCCATGCCGTGGCCGCTCGCGAGGTCATCCAGAAGGCCCAGCTGGACGCGGTGGACGTCGGCCCGTTCGGCAACACCGCCGAGGGTGAGTCCGACCGGGTGCTGACCGCGGTGGCCGCGCTGCTGCGCGACTCGCTGGAGGCCGGGGCGACGCGCGTCTCGCTCCAGGTCAACGTGATCGGGGAGGACACCCCATGACCGAGCCCCGCGACCACCCCTTCGTCACCGCGGTCAAACCGCTGGTCGACGCGATGGGCGGCGTGCTCATGGATCCCGCGCAGGCGCAGCCCGACGACGTCGTGCTGAGCTGGGAGGGCCAGGACCTGCTCGCCGTACGCCTGCCCCAGCTGTCCGACTCGCTGGATCACATCCTGGCGGCGCTGGAGCGCCGGCACGGCGTACCGTTGGCGCAGCTCGACCGGAAGTCGAAGCAGGACGTGGTCCGGATACTCGAGGCGCGCGGCGCCTTCTCCGTACGGCACGGCGTGGAAACGGTCGCGGGAGCGCTCGGAGTGAGCCGCTTCACCGTCTACAACTACTTGAACAGGGACGCCGGCACCCCCACCCGGGCCGGCAAGAACAGCCAGGAGTGAAGGCGCTTTCACCTTGCGTGACGAGCCGCCGCCCAATTCATCCGGGCGGCGGCTTTTGTGTACGGGAAGTTTCAACAAAGTGTTGACGCCGTGTTGTCGAGGGCGTTAGCTATGCGCAGCCCGTCAAAGCAACAACAGGCCACGGAGGCCTACCGTGACTTCGAGTCCGACCCCGGGTCTCACCCGGTTCAACACCTTGGACGACAGCGCGGCCACGGCCGAGCTCCACGAGGTGTGCGCCAGCTCGGCATGGGGCAGCAAGCTGCTCGCCCAGCGCCCCTTCACCGACGCCGACTCCCTGTTCGCCGCGAACGAGGCCGCCATGGCCGAGCTCACCGCGGAGGACCTGGGCGAGGCGATGGGAGGCCACGCGCCGATCGGCCGCCCGAAGCCGGGAGACCCGACCTCCGCCCGCGAGCAGCGTGGCATGGCCGGCGCCTCGGAGGAGCTCAAGAACGAACTCCTCGAACTGAACCTGGCGTACCAGGAGAAGTTCGGCCACGTCTTCCTCATCTGCGCCACCGGTGCGACCGGCGAGTTCATGCGGGACGCGGTCAAGGTCCGGATCCGGAATTCGCCCGAGCAGGAGCGCGAAATCGCCCGCGGCGAACTCGTCAAGATCAACCGGATCCGCCTGACCCGCCTCGTAGAAGGAGAGTGAACCCCGCGCATGAGCACTGACACGACCGCTTCGGTGTCCACGCACATCCTGGACACCAGCATCGGCAAGCCCGCCGAGGGCGTCGCCATCTCCCTGTCGGCCCGTACGGGCCTCGATGGCGAGTGGGCGGCCCTGGGCGGCTCCGCCACCGATGCGGACGGGCGCTGCAAGGACCTGCCGGCGCTGCCGGAAGGCACCACCCACGTACGTCTCGACTTCGAGACCGAGACGTATTTTGACAAGAAGCAAGCCGAGGCGCAGCAGGACGCCCCCCGCGTAAGGGACAGCGGTGCGTTCTTCCCGGAAGTGACGATCACCTTCGCAGTCACTCCTGGCGAGCATTACCACGTACCGCTGCTGCTCAACCCGTTCGGCTACTCCGTTTACCGAGGGAGCTAGCATGGCCACGATTCTCGGCCAGAACCAGTACGGCAAAGCAGAGAACCGCGTCGTCAAGATCACGCGGGACGGCGACACCCACCACATCAAGGACCTGAACGTCTCGGTCGCCCTTTCCGGCGACATGGACGACGTCCACTACTCCGGCTCGAACGCCAACGTCCTGCCGACGGACACCACCAAGAACACGGTGTACGCGTTCGCCAAGGAGCACGGCATCGAGTCCGCCGAGCAGTTCGGCATCCACCTGGCGCGCTGGTTCGTGAACAGCCAGGAGCCGATCCAGAGGGCACGCATCCGGATCGAGGAGTACTCCTGGGACCGGATCGCCACCTCGGACGCGAACTCCAAGTTCATCGGCTCCGACGAGGTGAACCACTCCTTCGTCCGCCAGGGCATGGAGACCCGCGTCACCCAGATCACGTACGACGGCAAGAACTGGGAGGTCATCTCCGGCCTCAAGGACCTGGTCGTCATGAACTCCACGAACTCCGAGTTCTGGGGTTACGTGAAGGACAAGTACACGACCCTGAAGGAGGCCTACGACCGCATCCTGGCGACCCAGGTGTCGGCTCGCTGGCGCTTCAACTGGTCGGATGACGAGCAGCGGATGCCCAACTGGGAGAAGTCCTACGCGGAGACCCGCAAGCACATGCTCCAGGCCTTCGCGGAGACCTACTCCCTCTCGCTGCAGCAGACCCTGTACCAGATGGGTTCGCGCATCATCAACCACCGTTCGGAGATCGACGAGGTCCGCTTCTCGCTCCCGAACAAGCACCACTTCCTCGTCGACCTGGAGCCCTTCGGCCTCAAGAACGACAACGAGGTCTACTTCGCCGCGGACCGCCCGTACGGTCTGATCGAGGCGACGGTTCTCCGCGACGGCGTTGACGCCCGTATCCCCGTGGACATGACCAACCTCTGAGTGCGGCACGCGCGTCCCGGGGCTCCGCAGTGGCCCCGGGACGGCGCGACACTCGAGAACTTCCTGAATCGGCACCCGGACGCACCACTCGGGGCGGCAGTACTGTCAGCTGCCAAGGCCCCCGGCTCCGGCACTCAAATCCCCTGGGTTTTGCCGTGCCCGCACCGCCACTGAAAGCACGAGGAAGTCCCATGGCAGCATCGGCAGCCCCTGACAGCGCCGTCGAGCGCATCGTCATCGAGAACTGTGCGATTGCGACCGTCGACGCGAACGACACCGAGTACGCCTCGGGTCACGTCGTCGTCGCAGGCAACAAGATCGAGTCCATCGGTGCGGGCAAGGCCCCCGAGAACCTCGAGAACGTAGTCCGCCGGATCGACGGCACCGGGCACCTCGTGACCCCCGGTCTGGTCAACACGCACCACCACTTCTACCAGTGGATCACGCGTGGCCTGGCCACCGACCACAACCTGTTCAACTGGCTCGTCGCGCTGTACCCGACCTGGGCGCGCATCGACGAGCAGATGACCTACACGGCCGCGCAGGGCTCCCTGGCGATGATGGCCAAGGGCGGCGTCACCACCGCCATGGACCACCACTACGTCTTCCCCAAGGGCTCCGGCGACCTCTCCGGCTCGATCATCCGCGCCGCGTCCGAGATGGGCGTCCGCTTCACCCTCGCCCGCGGCTCCATGGACCGCAGCGAGAAGGACGGCGGTCTGCCGCCGGACCACGCCGTCGAGACCCTCGAAGGCGCGCTCGCCGACACCGAGGCGACCGTCAAGAAGCACCACGACTACTCCTTCGACGCGATGACCCAGGTCGCCGTCGCCCCCTGCTCCCCCTTCTCGGTCTCCACCGAGCTGCTGAAGCAGGGCGCCGAGCTGGCCCGCCGCCTGGGTGTGCGCATGCACACCCACGGCTCCGAGACCGTCGAGGAAGAGCAGTTCTGCAAGGAACTGTTCGGCATGGGCCCGACCGACTACTTCGAGTCGACCGGCTGGCTCGGCGAGGACGTGTGGATGGCGCACAGCGTCCACATGAACGACTCCGACATCGCCGCGTTCGCCCGCACCAAGACCGGTGTCGCGCACTGCCCGTCCTCCAACGCCCGTCTGGCCGCCGGCATCGCCCGCGTCCCGGACATGCTCGCCGCCGGTGTCCCGGTCGGCCTCGGCGTGGACGGCACGGCCTCCAACGAGTCCGGTGAGCTGCACACCGAGCTGCGCAACGCGCTGCTGATCAACCGCCTGAACCCGGTGCACCGCGAGCGCGCCCTCAACGCGCGCCAGGCCCTGCGCCTCGGTACGTACGGCGGCGCCCAGGTCCTCGGCCGCGCCGACAACATCGGCTCGCTCGAAGCCGGCAAGTGCGCCGACCTGGTGATGTGGAACATGAGCACCCTGGCTCACTCCTCCATCGCCGACCCGGTCACCGCGCTGGTCTTCGGTGCGGCCGCCCCGGTCACCCTCTCGCTGGTCAACGGCAAGCAGATCGTCGAGAACAACCGACTGCTCTTCGCCGACGAGGACGCCATCGCCGCGTCCACGCGGGAAGAGGCTCAGCGCCTCGCGCGGATCACCGCGCAGGGCTGATCGCACGGAGTCCGGCCGAGGGGGACGGCCCTCGGCCGGCGGCCGCGGACCCGAGCGGGGTCCGCGGCAGCCGTTCCCGGGAAGCGCCTGAGGAAAACCGAAGGCGCTCCCGGGGCGGTGATTCATGGCACGCGAGCACGTGAACAGCGCGGAGCACCCCACTGCCCCACTGCCACGGCACTGCCTTTCACGACTGCGGAACTGACTCGGGCGAATCGTTTCTGCACCCCTTTGGGACACACAACTGAACACAGGCTCGACTCGCACAGCTTTCGCACCACCTCCATGACACCCACGTCCCCGCCGACGTGTCTAACCGACCGGAGGAAACCGTGGCCGCAGCGCCCAGGTTTCGCAAAGACGCAGTCGCAGTACCGGAGGAGAAGCACCCGGTCGACGAGACCCTGCCTCCGCTGAAAATGTTCACGAGCGGGCTGCAGCACGTGGCCGCCATGTACGCCGGCGTCGTCGCCCCGCCCATGATCGTCGGACCCGCCGTCGGCCTGTCCGCCACCGAGACCGCCTTCCTGATGGGCGCCTCCCTCTTCACCGCCGGGCTCGCCACCCTCCTCCAGACCCTCGGGTTCTGGAAGATCGGCGCCAAACTCCCCTTCGTCAACGGCGTGTCCTTCGCCGGTGTGACCCCGATGATCGCCATCGGCAAGGGCGAAGGCGACGACGCCATCCCCATCATCTTCGGCGCGATCATCGTCGCCGGACTGGTCGGCTTCCTCGCCGCCCCCTACTTCGGGAAGCTCGTCCGCTTCTTCCCGCCCGTCGTCACCGGCACCGTCATCACGCTGATCGGCGTGTCGCTGCTGCCCGTGGCGTTCAACTGGTCGCAGGGCGGGAACAGCACCGCCGCCGACTACGGCTCGATGAAGAACATCGGCATGGCCGCCCTCACCCTGGCGATCGTCCTGCTGATGCGCAAATTCCTGCGCGGCTTCCTCCAGCAGATCTCCATCCTGCTCGGCCTGGTCGTGGGCACGCTCATCGCGATACCGCTGAACATGACCAGCTTCGACGCCGTCCGCGACGCGGGCCTCGTCGGCTTCCCCACCCCGTTCCACTTCGGCGCCCCGCAGTTCCAGGTCGCCGCCATCATCTCGATGTGCATCGTCATGCTCGTCTGCATGACCGAGTCCACCGCCGACATCCTCGCCCTCGGCAAGATCGTGGGCCGTCCGGCGGACGCGAAGACCATCGAGGGCGGCCTGCGTGCCGACACCCTCGGCAGCGCGATCAGCCCCCTGTTCAACGGCTTCATGTGCAGCGCCTTCGCGCAGAACATCGGACTCGTCGCGATGACGAAGGTGCGCAGCCGGTTCGTGGTCGCCGCCGGCGGCGGCATCCTGATCCTGCTGGGCCTGTGCCCGGTGGCCGCCTCCATCATCGGTGTGGTCCCGCTGCCGGTCCTCGGCGGAGCCGGGATCGTGCTCTTCGGCTCGGTCGCGGCCAGCGGCATCCAGACCCTGGCGAGCGCGGCCATGGAGAAGGGCGAGAACGCCCTGATCGTCGCCGCCGCGGTCGGCATCGGCCTCATCCCGATCGCCGCGCCGGAGTTCTACCACGCCTTCCCGAAGGACCTGCTGGTCGTCCTCGACTCCGGTATCAGCACCGGCTGTGTGGTGGCGATCGCGCTCAACCTGGCCTTCAACCACCTCGGGGTCAAGAAGGGCGAGGCCTCGGCCGCCGGTGCGGAGGCGGTGGTGGTGCACTGACCGGGGTGACCCCGAACCCTGGGCTGGGACGTTAAGACCTGGACCTGTGACATTGCAGTGTCATCGGTGCTGCAAGACCGTGCGGCGGTGCGCACGCCACCCACTGCGGGTGTGGCGTGCGCACCGCCGTATCCGTATGCCGCGCCCCTGATGCGTACGGCGACCGGCGGGACACGCGGTGCGCGCGGGTCGGGAGTTGGCGCGCCGATCCCGCGTGCGCCGTACGCGGGACGGAAAGACATCGCTTGCACGGCGAAAGAGACGCCCTGGCCCCCCTCCGCAGACAGGTGGTACAGCGATGGCAGGACTTCCGCAGCTCTGGGTGCGCAGCGAGACACGGCCCACCGAACGGCGGGCACCGCTGACCCCCCACGACGCCGGTCAGCTCGTCCGCCGCGGCGTACGGATCACCGTGGAGGATTCCGCCCACCGCGTCTTCCCGCTCGACGACTACGCGGCCGTCGGCTGCGGTACGGCGCCGGCCGGGTCCTGGGCGGGGGCCGCGCCCGGATCGGCGTACGTCCTCGGGCTGAAGGAACTCCCGCCGACGCCCGAGCGCCTGCACCACCGGCACGTCTACTTCGGGCACGCCTACAAGGGGCAGGCACAGGCCCCGGAGCTGCTGCGGCGCTTCGCGGCGGGCGGCGGAACCCTGTTCGACCTGGAGTACCTCGCCGACGCACAGGGCCGCAGGCTCGCCGCCTTCGGCTACTGGGCGGGGTACGCGGGTGCCGCCCTGGCCGCGCTGCACGCGCGGGAACGGCTGACGGCCCCGCTGGTCCCGCTCTCCCGTGCCGAACTCGACGGGCGCTTACGGGACTCGCGCTCCCGGGCCGAACACGAAGGGCCCTTACGCGCCCTGGTGATCGGCGCCGACGGCCGCAGCGGGCGCGGCGCCTGTGACGCGCTCACCACGGCCGGGATACGGCTCACCCGCTGGGGCCGCGCCGCGACCGGCCGCCTGGACCGGGCGGCGCTGCTCGGCCACGACATCCTGGTCAACGCGGTGCTCACCACCCGGCCCGTGCCGCCCTTCCTGTCCCCGGCCGACCTGGAGGGCGGCGCCCGCAGGCTCTCCGTGATCGCGGACATCACCTGTGACACCGGATCCGAGCTCCACCTGCTGCCCGTGTACGACCGCCTCACCGACTGGACCACCCCGACCCGGCGGCTCCGGGACGCAACGCCGCCGCTCGACGTGATCGCCATCGACAATCTGCCGTCCCTGCTCCCGGCCGAGGCGGCCCGCGCCTTCTCGGCGGACCTGCTGCCCAAGCTCCTCGCCCTGAGCGCCACGGCCCCGGAGGACCCCGACTGGCTCCGCTGCCGGACCGCCTTCACCACGGCCCTGGCCACCCTCCCGGACAGCCCCCACCGCGCCGCCTAGGGCCGGCCGCGGATCGGTGTTTCGAAGCCGGGGAGCCACGGCTACGGAGCGGGCGTCAGGTACATCCCGTTCTGGTCGGCCCCGGCGGTGTTCTTGCAGCTGAAGCCCGAGGACGCGGGCTGTGCCACGACCAGTGACAGACAGCGGCCGGCCGCCAACTGCCCGAAGTAGTTCGGGTGCATGGACTCCTGGACCAGGCCCTGGGACTCGTTGTTGTCGATCCAGCGCGCCCACTCGCTCGTCGTCGCCGACGCGGGGACGGTCGAGGTCACCTGCTTGCTGGCCTTCGCGCACACCTCGTGCCCCTGCATCATGTCCCGCAGGTCCAGGAACTGCACGCCCTTGGCGGCGGCGACCGCCTTGATGCGGTTCGCGATCTGCGGCACGAGCGAGTCCCGCGCCCAGTCCGAGTCCCGGTTCCAGAAGGGGCATCCGCCGGTGTTGAGGCGGCTCCAGTCGCTCTGCGTGTACCGGTTCTCGGCGCCGCGCGGGATCGGTGACGGGTAAGACTGCAATACGACACGGTACGAGGAGTCCGTGTACCCCGCCCCGCGCATCACGGCGCGTATCTCGTCGACCGACTTGCCGACGTCGGCCATGACCCCGTCGATCTTCCGGTCGACGCCCGCCTGCTGGTTGTCGTAGCAGTAGGAATTCCAGATGACGAAGTCGTACGCGCAGTCCTTGATGATGTCGGCGAAGCCGAGGTCGTTCCCGCCGATGGAGAGCGTGATGACCTTCACGTCGCTGGCGGCGGCCACCGCCGCCAGCTGATCGGCCTGCGGCGCCTCGCCCTTGTAGGCCACGCCGCCGTTGGAGGCGCGGAAGACGTTCGCCGTCGTCGCCCCGGAGCACGCCAGGTTCACGGCTCCGTCGGCGATCGGGCCCGCGCTGAACACCTCGGCCGAGTCCGACCGGTGGCAGCCGCCGGCGGTCGCGCCGTACACCTTGGAGGGATCGTAGGAACTGCCGCTCACCCACGCGCGGTCGGTGGCGTTCCGGTTCCCGGTGTTGGTGAGGCTGTTGCCCTTCCAGCGCCCGGCCTCGCCGGAGATGTAACTGTCGCCCATGGACACCACGACGGTGGGCCCGGTCCCGGGACTGGCCACCGAGGTTCCGGTCCCGCCGGCCACCAGCGCGCCGACGGCGAGCGGCAGGACCAGCCCGGCCCCGGCGAGTCGTCGCACACGACCCCGGGTCCGGTTCTTGCTGTTGTTGCGGAATCCGATCACGGCGGAACTCCTGCGTTCGGCCATGGCGGAGTCGGCAAAAACTCCGGTGCATGGCTGGGAAGGTGGGGGTTACCGCCGGCCGGTGGCAACCGGAAAGGTGCCACGCCGCAGGTTGTTACCGCTAGGTATCAAAAGATTGCGATTGGGTCTCACCGGGAGAACGCGAGGTTCCGTCCAGCCGGACGCGATCGCGGTTCGAGCCCGTGCGCGAACAACTCCGCCCCCGGTGCCTGTTGGCAGCGGGGGCGGAGCTGTGGTTCGGCTGCTGTGCGTTTCAGCCGAGTGCGGGGTGTCGTCAGCCGACGAGCCTGTCGTACGCGGGGAGGGTGAGGAAGTCCGCGTAGTCGGCGTCGAGGGAGACCTGGAGGAGCAGGTCGTGGGCCTGCTGCCACTTCCCGGCCGCAAAGGCTTCCTCGCCGACCTCGGCGCGGATGGCGGCCAGTTCGGCGGCGGCGATCTCGCGGGTCAGGTCGGCGGTGGCCGGCTTGCCGTTCTCGAAGACGACTCCGGCGTTGATCCACTGCCAGATCTGCGAGCGCGAGATCTCGGCGGTGGCGGCGTCCTCCATCAGGCCGAAGATGCCGACGGCGCCGTGGCCGCGCAGCCAGGCCTCGATGTAACGGATGCCGACCTGGACGGCGTTGCGCAGCCCGTCGTAGGTGGGCTTCGCGTCCAGGGAGTCGATCGCGATCAGGTCGCCGGGGGCCACCGAGACGTCCTCGCGCAGCCGGTCCTTCTGGTTCGGCTTGTCGCCGAGCACCGCGTCGAAGGAGGCCATCGCGATCGGGACGAGGTCGGGGTGGGCGACCCAGGAGCCGTCGAAGCCGTCGCCGGCCTCGCGGTCCTTGTCGGCCTTGACCTTCTCGAACGCGACCTTGTTGACCTCGGCGTCCTTGCGCGACGGGATGAAGGCCGCCATGCCGCCGATCGCGTGCGCGCCGCGCTTGTGGCAGGTGCGGACGAGGAGTTCGGTGTAGGCGCGCATGAAGGGCGCCGTCATCGTCACCGCGTTGCGGTCCGGCAGGACGAACTTCTCGCCGCCGTCGCGGAAGTTCTTCACGATCGAGAAGAGGTAGTCCCAGCGGCCCGCGTTCAGGCCCGCCGCGTGGTCCTTGAGCTCGAAGAGGATCTCTTCCATCTCGTAGGCGGCGGTGATGGTCTCGATGAGCACCGTCGCGCGGACCGTGCCCTGCGGGATGCCGACGTAGTCCTGGGCGAAGACGAAGATGTCGTTCCAGAGGCGCGCCTCCAGGTGCGACTCCGTCTTCGGCAGGTAGAAGTACGGGCCCTTGCCGAGGTCGATCAGGCGCTGCGCGTTGTGGAAGAAGTACAGGCCGAAGTCCACGAGCGCGCCGGAGGCCGGGCCGCCCTCGAACCGGAGGTGGCGCTCTTCGAGGTGCCAGCCGCGCGGCCGCATCACGACGGTGGCCAGCTGGTCGGCGGGCTTCAGGGCGTACGCCTTCCCCGTGCGCGCGTCAGTGAAGTCGATGCGGCGCTCGTAGGCGTCGATCAGGTTGAGCTGGCCGAGGACGACGTTCTCCCAGGTGGGAGCCGAGGCGTCCTCGAAGTCGGCGAGCCAGACCTTGGCGCCCGAGTTCAGGGCGTTGATGGTCATCTTGCGGTCCGTCGGACCGGTGATCTCCACGCGGCGGTCGTTGAGCGCGGCCGGCGCCGGCGCCACCTTCCAGTCTCCCTCGCGGACCTGTGCGGTGTCCGGGAGGAAGTCCAGGGTGGAGGTGCGGGCGATCTCGGCGCGCCGCTCGCCGCGGCGGGCGAGGAGCTCGGCGCGGCGGGGGGCGAACCGCCGGTGGAGCTCGGCCACGAACGCGAGAGCCGCTTCGTTAAGGACCTCGTCCTGCCGGGGCAGGGGCTCGGCGTCGACGATGGCCAGCGGTGACGGCGCTGGTGCGGACATAACTGTCACTCCTTCAGCGGCGGTGCCTTGCGGCCGCGGGGGAATGCTCGCGCGAGACGGCACGCAGTGCCGTCGGGTGTGGAGAGTTCCGGTATACGGTCGCGGGCCCCGACTGTGGGTTCAGGGCTTCTGACCAGTGGATAGTAATTTCCTCATGGTGGAAGTTCAATGGTTTGTTGATGTCGAGATTCTCCGAGTCGACAGATTCCGCTCTCCGGTGGCCCTCAGTGCCATGCCGGTCACGCCCCGCTCAGGGAACGGTCCGGCCGCGCTCCGGTCAGCCGTGCCAGGTCAGACGTGCCAAGTCGGGCGGGGTGTCGATGTCGAACGGCTCGGCGATGTCCCCGCACTCCACCAGCATGACCTCTTCGGCGTGTTCCCTCAGATGGACGCGCGCGCCCTGGTCCCCGGTCGCGGTCGCGGCGATGTCCGCCCAGCGGTCCGACCCGAAGAGGACGGGGTGGCCGCGCTCGCCGTCGTACGCCGCCGCCGCCAGGCTCGCGGGGGAGCGGTAGGCCTCCCGTACGCGGGCCACCGCCGCCGGCCCGATGCCGGGCTGGTCCACCAGGCAGACCAGGGCCGCGCGGGCCGGCGTACCGGCCAGAGAGGTGAGTCCGACGCGCAGGGACGAGCCCATGCCCTCGGCCCAGTCCGGGTTGTCCACGACCACGCACCCCGTCAGATCGGCCCGCTCGCGGACCTCGGCCGCCGAGGCGCCGAGCACCACGTGGACCGGGTCGCAGCCGGCCTCGCGCAGCACGCGCACGGCGTTCTCGACGAGCGGCCGGCCGCGGTAGGGCAGCAGGGCCTTGGGGCGCCCGCCGAGGCGACGCCCGCCTCCGGCGGCGAGCAGCAATCCCGCGATTACAGGGTGACCGGTGACGTTGTGGGTTGACATGTCACTGATTCTCGCCGCACGCGCCGCACCAGCGTGCGCCGTACGGCGGCCAACGCGGCCCCGATCCGCAATGGCTCGGAGATCCGGTTCTGGGCGGCCGTCACCAGGACCCGCTCGTCACGGTCGGTGAACACATCGGTGATCATTTTTTTCGACGTCTCCTTGCCATTCGGGGGCCAATAAGGCGAGTCTGGACCCCGATTGGCCTGGCTGGCAGAGCCAATCGGGGGAGGTTGGCATGGCAAACGGGCGAGTGGTCCACACAGCGGACAGAGCGATCGGCAGCCGGCAGCTCGCCGCCCTGCTGCCGGCCGAGGTTCTCGCCCGCCCCGGCTACCGCGCGCTCGCCGACGCGGTCCGGACCCTGATCCTCGACGGCCGCATCGCCCTGCACGTCCGGCTGCCCGCCGAGCGGGAACTCGCCGAGGCGGTCGGAGCCAGCCGGGCCACCGTCACCGGCGCCTACGACCTGCTGCGCGAGAGCGGCTACATCCGCAGCCGCCGCGGCTCCGGAACCTGGACCGAACTCCCCGACGGCCACCGCCCCGTCGGCGCCCCCGCCCTCGTCGGGGCCGGCGGCCGAGCGGACGGCGATCCGGGCATCGACCTCGCCATAGCCGCCATGGGCGCGCCCGACGACAGCCTCGCGGACGCCCTCGCCTGGGCGGCCCCCCGCCTGCCGGAGCTCGCCCGCACCCCGGGCTACCACCCCTTCGGGCTGCCCGACCTGCGTACGGCCGTCGCCGAGCGCTTCACCGGGCGCGGGCTGCCCACACGTCCCGAGCAGATCCTGATCACGGCCGGCGCCCAGCAGGCCTTCGCGCTGGTCGTCAGCCTCCTGTGCCAGGCGGGGGACCGGGTCGTCACCGAGAACCCCACCTACGCCAACGCCCTGGACGCCCTGCGCCACGCACGGCTGCGCACCGGGTCCATCGCCGTCTCCGACGCGGGCTGGGACATGGAGATCGCCGAGTCCACGCTGCGCCAGACCGTGCCCAGGCTGGCCTACGTGATCCCCGACTTCCACAATCCGACGGGCGCGCTCATGCCCCCCGAGCAGCGGCTGCGGCTGCTGGCGACGACCCGGGCCACCGGCACCTGGCTGGTGGTCGACGAGACCATCGCCGACATCGCGCTGGACGTCCCCGCGCCCCCGCCGCTGGCCTCGCTCGCCCCGCGCGCCGGCGCCGACCACGTGATCACCATCGGATCGCTCAGCAAGACGCACTGGGGCGGCCTGCGCGTCGGCTGGATCCGGGCCACCGCCAAGCTGATCACCGAGCTGACGGCCGTACGGGTCTCGGCCGACATGACCGGCTCGGTGCTGGACCAGGTGGTCGCGCTGCCGCTGATGGACAATCTGGACCGGTCCCTGCCCGCGCGGCTCGCGCAGCTGCGGATCCAGCGCGAGGCCCTGGTGCGATCGCTCCAGCGGCACACCCCGGAGTGGTCCTGGCAGCTGCCCCCGGGGGGCCTCTCGCTCTGGGTGGACCTGGGCGAGCCGGTGAGCTCCGCGCTGGCGGAGCGGGCCGTGGCCGCCGGTGTGCACATCGGTCGCGGGGCCCGGTTCGGGGTGGATCCCGGGACCTTCGAGCACCGGCTGCGCATCCCGTACACCCTGCCCGCCGACCGGCTGGACGAGGGCGTACGGCTGCTGGCGGCGGCGTTCCACGACGGCGTGCCACTGCCTCCGGCGGTGGACCGGCCGCACTGGGTGGCGTGAGGACGGCCGGGACAGCCGCCTACGGGGTGCGGATCAGCCGGCGCGTCGCGGCCGCCGCGACCGCCGAGGTGCGGGAGTCGACGCCGAGCTTCGCGTAGATGTGCACCAGGTGGGACTTGACCGTGGCCTGGCTGAGGAAGAGCTTCTTCGAGATCTGCTGGTTCGACAGGCCGTCCGCGACCAGTTGCAGCACCTCCAGCTCCCGCTTCGTCAGAGCCTCCGCCGGGGTGCGCATCCGGTCCATCAGCCGCAGCGCCACCGCCGGGGCCAGGGCGGACTGGCCGGCCGCGGCGGTGCGTACCGCCGCCGCCAGTTCCTCCGGCGGGGCGTCCTTCAGCAGGTAGCCCGAGGCGCCCGCCTCCACCGCCGCCAGGATGTCCGCGTCCGTGTCGTACGTGGTCAGGACCAGCACCCGGGGGCCGCCGGGGCGGGCCGTGATCAGCGCCGTCGCCGCGGAGCCGTGCATGCCGGGCCCGGGCCCGAACTGGAGGTCCATCAGGACCACGTCCACCGGCTCGGCGGCTGCCAGTTCCACCGCGCGTTCCGCGGTGGCCGCCTCGGCGACCACCGCGAAGTCCGGTTCGGTGTCCAGCACCGCGCGCAGCCCGGCCCGGACGACCGGGTGGTCGTCGGCCAGCAGGAGGCGGATGGTCATGGTCAGGTCTCCAGGGGCAACGGCAGGGTGACGGCCACGGCGGTGCCCTGGCCGGGGTCGGACTCGACGGTGAACAGTCCGCCCAGCGTCTCGGCCCGCGCGCGCATCGCCGGCAGACCGAAACCGCCCCCGCCGGTGGGCGCGCAGGAGGGGTCGAAGCCCCGGCCGTCGTCGACGACGTCCAGCGTGACCGAGGCGTCCATGAAGGTCAGGGTGATCTCGGCCCGCCCGGCCCGCGCGTGGCGCACCACATTGGCCAGCGCCGACTGCGCGATCCGCAGCAGGGCCACCTCGTACGGGGTGGGCAGGACCCGGGGGCTGCCGCTCGTGGAGAAGCGCACGCGCGGGCCGGGCGCCCCCGAGCACAGCCGCTCCAGCGCGCCGGCGAGCGACCCGTGCTCCAGGTCGGGCGGTGTCAGGGCCCGTACGAAGCGTCGCGCCTCGGCGAGGTTCTCCTGCGCGGCCTCCCGGGCCCGCGCGATGTGTTCCAGCGCGGGAGCCCGCTCCGGCAGCGTCCGCTCCGCCGCCCGCAGCAGCAGTTGGATGGAGGAGAGCCCCTGGGCCAGGGTGTCGTGGATCTCCCGGGCGAGGCGTTCGCGCTCGGCCAGGATCCCCGCGTTCCGCTCGGCCGCCGCCAGTTCGGCCCGGGTGGCGATGAGTTCCTCGATCAGCTCCCGGCGGCGTTCGCTCTCGCGGTACAGCGCCTGATACCCGAGGACGGTCGCCACCGCCACGGCCCCGCCCAGCAGCGGCCCCAGGAAGGCGCCGGGCGTCACCGCCGCGCTGTGCGCGAGGAAGCCGCCGATCGCCGCGCAGGCGGTGGCGGCGACGGCCGTGACGCCCCAGCGCAGGCGCAGCAGGTGCAGCTCCAGGAAGTAAAGCGGGAAGGCGATCCACAGCCCTTCCGGCGACACCGCCAGCAGGGCGGCCCAGGCCGCGCCCACCCCGCCCAGCCACACCGCCGCCGCGCGGGGGGAGTGGTGCGCGGCGGGGCTGAGTACGCCCGCCCCGTACACGGCGGCCAGCAGCGCGCAGGCCGCGACGACCCATCCGGCGCGGGGCGCGGAGTCGGCGAGGGCCCGCCCGGCGGCCAGCGCGAGCAGCCCGAGGAGCAGCGCGTGCAGGCAGAGCCGCAGGACGCGGGAGACGGGGGTCGGGGGGCGCGAGCGCGCGGCAGCAGACATGGCCGGACCAGCGTAAGTGGGCGGCGCGGGAAGCCGGTCAACCAAAAGTTCGATGTGGCGACGCCTCCTTCGGTACGAGGATCCCTACTGTGGCGCGATGCCCTGTGCCCACGCGGAAGACCAAGGTGGGGACATGTTCGTCGCATGGAGAGATCTACGGTTCGCCAAGGGCCGCTTCGCCCTCATGGGGGCGGTCGTACTGCTGATCACGCTGCTGGTCGGTCTGCTGTCCGGGCTCACCTCCGGACTGGCCCGGGAGAACATCTCGGCCATCACCGCCCTGCCCGCCTCGCGGCTGGCCTTCGCGGCGCCGCCCGGGGACCAGAAGGTCTCCTTCACCAACTCCCAGGTGCCCGAGAGCGCCTGGCGGGCCTGGCGGGAGCGGCCCGGGGTGAAGTCCGCGGAGCCGCTCGGGATCCGCACCACCAACGCCGTCTCGGGTGAGCGCACCGCCGCCGTCTCCGTCTTCGGCGTCGAGTCGGCCGGCCGCCTCGCGCCCGCCGGGTCCGGCCTCACGCAGGGCCAGGTCGTCCTCACCGAGAAGGCGGCCGCGGAACTGGGCGGGCTCACCGCGGGCGGCAAGCTCAGGATCGGCCCGCTGGAGCTGACCGTCGCGACCGTACGGGGCACCGCCGCCTACAGTCACACCCCGGTCGTCTGGATGGACCTGGCCGACTGGCAGCGCATCGGCAACCCGGGCACCTCCCTCGAAAGCCTCGCCACCGTGCTGGCCCTGGACGCCTCCGGGGACGTGGACTGGGCCGCCGGCGACCGGGCCGCCGCCACCAGGTCCCAGAGCGTCGATGAGGCGCTGGGCGCCATCGGCTCGTACCAGGCCGAGAACGGCTCGCTCCAGCTGATGCGCGGGTTCCTCTTCGCCATCTCCGCCCTGGTCATAGGGGCCTTCTTCACCGTGTGGACGATCCAGCGCAGCGGCGACATCGCCGTGCTGAAGGCGCTGGGGGCCTCCACGCCGTACCTGCTCAGGGACGCCCTCGGCCAGGCCGTCGTGATGCTGGCGATCGGCACCGGCCTCGGTACCGCGCTCGCAGCCGGCTTCGGGGCCCTCATCAGCGGCGGCGAGGTGCCGTTCGTCCTCGACGCCGCCACCGTGCTGGTCCCCGCCGCGGTCATGATCGCGCTCGGCGCGCTGGGCGCGGCCCTGTCCATCCGGCGGATCACCGCCGTCGACCCGCTGACCGCCCTCGGGAGCGCCCGATGACCCTCCTCGTCCACGAGGTCACGCTGACTTACCCCGACGGGGACGGCCGGCTCACCGCCCTCGACTCCGTGACCCTGGAGGTGCCCGCGGGCACTCTGACGGCGGTCGTCGGGCCCTCGGGCTCCGGCAAGTCCAGTCTGCTGGCCGTCGCCGCCACCCTGGTCACGCCGGACTCCGGCCGGGTGGCGGTCGCCGGCCAGGACACGGGCGGGCTCGGCGCGGCCGAGAAGGCGGCCCTGCGCCGCGAGAAGATCGGCATCGTCTTCCAGCAGCCGAACCTGCTGGCCTCGCTGACGGCCGTCGAACAGCTCCAGGTCATGGCCCACCTCTCCGGCAGGCCGCCGCGGCAGCTGCGCCGCCGCGCCCTGGAACTGCTGGACGCGGTCGGGCTGGCCGACAAGGCCGACAAACGCCCCCACCAGCTCTCCGGCGGCCAGCGCCAGCGCGTCAACATCGCCCGCGCCCTGATGAACGAGCCGGCCGTCCTGCTGGTCGACGAGCCCACCAGCGCCCTCGACCACGAGCGGGGCGCGGCGATACTCGACCTGCTGGTGGGCCTCACCCGCGAGCGCTCCACCGCCACGGTGCTGGTCACCCACGACCACGCCCACCTGGAGCGGATGGACCGTACGGCGACCATGGCCGACGGCCGCCTGACCGGACACACGGAGCCCGTTCCCGCGCGGTGACCGGCCGCCCCGGCACGGGGCGTACGCGAAGGCCCCGGCACCCCTCGCGACGGAGGGTGCCGGGGCCTTCGTACGACTGCCCGCTACGCGGGGGTCTGGCTGGAGAGGGCCACGCCCAGCTCGGCCGCGACACCCTGCAGGATCGGCACGATGGAGTCGTTGAGCGCCTCGGTCACCCGGCCCGCCGGGCCCGAGATGGAGATCGCGGCGGGGGTCGGCGCGTTCGGCACCGACACGGCGAGGCAGCGGACTCCTATCTCCTGCTCGTTGTCGTCGACCGCGTAGCCCACCTTGCGGACCTGCTCCAGGGCCTCCAGGAAGCCCTCGGGCGTGGTGATGGTCTTCTCGGTCGCGGCCGGCATCCCGGTGCGGGCGAGGAGGGCACGTACCTCGTCGGCGGGGGTGTAGGCGAGCAGCGCCTTGCCCACGCCGGTGGAGTGCGGCAGCACCCGGCGGCCGACCTCGGTGAACATGCGCATGGAGTGCTTGGACGGAACCTGGGCGACGTAGACGATCTCGTCCCCGTCGAGCAGGGCCATGTTCGCCGTCTCGCCGGTCTCCTCGACCAGGCGGGCGAGGTAGGGGCGGGCCCACGTACCCAGCAGCCGGGACGCGGATTCGCCGAGGCGGATCAGGCGGGGGCCGAGGGAGTACCGTCGGTTGGGCTGCTGGCGGACGTAGCCGCACGCGACGAGGGTGCGCATGAGACGGTGGATCGTCGGGAGCGGCAGACCGCTGGCGGCGGAGAGCTCGCTGAGGCCGACCTCGCCCCCGGCGTCGGCCATGCGTTCGAGCAGATCGAAGGCGCGCTCAAGGGACTGGACGCCACCGCTGGCTGCGGTGGGCTTGGCGGAAGCGTCGGTGGTGCTGGCGCTGGACGTCGGCACGGCGCGGTCCTTTCGGTGCTGGCAGGCAAGGGAGCAGCCTACCGGTCGGTCGGCTCCGGCCCTAGAGCCGGGGCCTTGCCGTCCCCGCCGGTCAGAGGGGGTTTGTCCGGGTGGTGGACGTCCTCGGGAAGTTACCCGTACCGCCCCTGGTGGCGGTAGCTACATTCTGGATAGTGAAATCTTAATTCCATCCTGTGGAAACCTCCAATTGTGGCGGGGGCGGGTCGGCCGTCCGTCCGGGCGCTCTTGACTGGCCCCGCATCCCCGTGAAGACTCCGTCAACAGAACGTTGAATTTCGCTCTGTGGAAGTAGATGGGGAGGTTCCGGTGGCCGACGTGGCTGTGGAACTGGTACTGCGCTCGACGCGCGTCATCACCCCCGAGGGGACGCGCGCCGCTTCGGTCGCCGTCGCCGGCGGGAAGATCACGGCCGTGCTGGCGTACGAGGCCGAGGTACCGGCCGGAGCCCGGCTGGAGGACTTCGGCGACGACGTCCTGCTCCCCGGCCTGGTCGACACCCACGTCCACGTGAACGACCCGGGCCGCACCGAGTGGGAAGGGTTCTGGACGGCCACCCGCGCCGCCGCCGCCGGTGGCATCACCACCATCCTCGACATGCCGCTCAACTCGCTGCCGCCGACCACCACGGTCGGCAACCTCCGCGTCAAGCAGGAGGTCGCCCGGACCAAAGCGCACGTGGACATCGGCTTCTGGGGCGGCGCCCTGCCGGACAACGTCAAGGACCTGCGCGGGCTGCACGACGCCGGCGTCTACGGCTTCAAGTGCTTCCTGTCGCCCTCGGGCGTGGAGGAGTTCCCGGAGCTCGACCAGGAGCAGCTGGCCACCTCGCTGGCCGAGATCACCGGCTTCGGCGGCCTGATGATCGTGCACGCCGAGGACCCGCACCACCTGGAGTCCGCGCCGCAGAACCCGGGCCCCAAGTACGCCGACTTCCTGGCCTCGCGCCCCAAGGACGCCGAGAACACCGCGATCCAGAACCTGATCGACCAGGCCAAGCGGCTGGGCGCCCGCGTCCACGTCCTGCACCTGTCCTCCTCCGACGCGCTGCCGCTGATCGCCGCCGCCAAGGCCGAGGGCGTACGGATCACCGTCGAGTCCTGCCCGCACTTCCTCACCCTCACCGCCGAGGAAGTCCCGGACGGCGCCACCGAGTTCAAGTGCTGCCCGCCCATCCGCGAGGCCGCCAACCAGGACCTCCTGTGGGACGCGCTCGCCGACGGCACCATCGACTGCATCGTCTCCGACCACTCGCCCTCCACCGCGGACCTCAAGACCGGCGACTTCGCCACCGCGTGGGGCGGCATCTCCTCCCTCCAGCTGGGCCTCCCGGCGATCTGGACCGAGGCGCGCCGCCGCGGACACTCCCTGGAGGACGTCGCACGCTGGATGTCCGCCGCCCCGGCCGCCCTCGCCGGCCTGGCACGCAAGGGCGCGATCGAGGTGGGCCGCGACGCCGACTTCGCCGTCCTCGCACCTGAAGAAACGTTCACCGTGGATCCGGCCGAACTCCACCACCGCAACCAGGTCACGGCGTACGCGGGCAAGACCCTGCACGGCGTCGTGAAGTCCACCTGGCTGCGCGGTACGCGGATCGCCGACCACGGCACCCCGACCGAGCCCACGGGCCTCCTCCTCGAAAGGCAGAACTGACAGTGGCGATTGTTTCTTTCACCGGCAACGCGAACCCGTACGGAGGCGGCGACCCGTACGCGGACTACCGCACCGCGGACTTCCCGTTCACCCAGTACGCGAACCTCGCCGCCCGTGAGCTGGGCGCCGGTGTCATCGCCGCCAACGACGAGTTCTTCGCCGAGCGCGAGAACCTGCTCATCGCCGAGGCCGCGCACTTCGACCCCGAGCACTTCGGCCACAAGGGCAAGGTCATGGACGGCTGGGAGACCCGCCGCCGCCGTGGCATCTCGGCCGAGCAGCCCTGGCCCACCCCCGAGGACCACGACTACGCGCTGATCCGCCTCGGCGCGCCCGGCGTCATCCGCGGCATCGTCGTCGACACCGCCCACTTCCGCGGCAACATGCCGCAGGCCGTATCGGTGCAGGGCGCCTCGGTGGCGGGCTCCCCGACCGCTGAGGAACTCCTCTCCGGCGACGTCAAGTGGACGACCCTCGTCGAGCGCACCCCCGTCGGCGGCCACGCGGCCAACGGCTTCGAGGTGAACGTCGAACAGCGCTTCACGCACCTGCGCCTGAACCAGCACCCGGACGGCGGCGTCGCCCGCCTGCGCGTCTACGGTGAGGTCCGCCCCGACCCGAAGTGGCTCGCCGCGCTCGGCACCTTCGACGTCGTCGCCCTGGAGAACGGCGGCTCCGTCCAGGACGCCTCCAACCGCTTCTACTCCCCGCCGACCAACACCATCAACCCGGGCCGCTCCCGCAAGATGGACGACGGCTGGGAGACCGCGCGCCGCCGCGACAACGGCAACGACTGGATCCGCTACCAGCTCGTCGCCGAGTCCGAGATCCGCGCCGTCGAGATCGACACCGCCTACCTCAAGGGCAACTCGGCCGGCTGGGCCTCGCTGTCGATCAAGACGGGCGAGGAGGGCGAGTGGACGGAGTTCCTGCCGCGCACCCGCCTCCAGCCGGACACCAACCACCGCTTCGTGCTGGACGCCCCGGCGGTCGGCACGCACGTCCGGATCGACATCTTCCCGGACGGCGGCTTCTCCCGCCTGCGCCTGTTCGGCTCCCTGACGGAGGCCGGCGCCGCCGCCCACGCCGCCCGCCACCAGGAACTGGGCGGCTGACATTTTCAGCCTCGCCGGCGTTTGAGGCGCGGGGTCCGGGGCGGAGCCCCAGGAACGAACCCGCACCCGGGGTCCGGGGGCACCGCCCCCGGACCCCTCCCGCACGCCCGGCGAGGGTTAGGGGGTGTCCGGGGGATCAGGGCCGGGCCCCCCTACGCGGCGTGGCCCCCGTCCACCGAGAATTCCGCCCCCGTGACATAGGCGGCGTCCGCCCCGGCCAGGAAGGCCACCATCGCCGCCACCTCCTCGGCGGCCCCGTACCGGCCGAGCGCCGTCATCGCGCGCTGCGGCTCCGCGTACGGACCATCGGCGGGATTCATGTCGGTGTCCACCGGCCCCGGGTGGACGAGGTTGGCGGTGATCCCGCGCCCGCCGAGCTCCCGGGCCAGTGCCTTGGTCAGGCCGGTCAGCGCCGACTTGCTCATCGCGTACAGGGTTCCGCCCGGCCCCGGCACCCGCTGGGCCATGCAGCTGCCGATGGTGATGATCCGGCCGCCGCGCCCCATGTGCCCGGCCGCCGCCCGCGCGGCCAGGAAGGCGCCGCGCACGTTGACCGCGAGGACCCGGTCCACGTCCTCGATGCCGAGTCCCTCGATGGGGCCGAGGACGCCCACGCCGGCGTTGTTGACCAGTACGTCGAGCCGCCCGAGCGTACGTACCGTCTCCGCCACCGCCGTGCGCGCGCCGTCGGCGGCGCCCGAGTCGGCCCGGACGGTCACCGCGCGCCGGCCCAGCGCCCGGATCTTGCCGGTGACCGCGGCGGCCGCCTCCGCGTCGTTGACGTAGGTGATCGCGACGTCGATCCCGTCCCGCGCCAGCCGCAGGGCGGTGGCCGCCCCGATGCCCCGGCTGCCGCCCGTCACCAGAGCCACCGTGCTGTTGCTCTCCATCGTTCTTCTCCCTCTTCGGCCCGATAGGTCGTTGCGGGTTCAATGAAATGGGAATCGGTGATCGGGCGCTGGCAGGAATCGGACAGGGCGTTCTGCGTGCCGCACCGATGACTCACGGGCGGACCGGGAGTCTGAACCGGTGCAAGGACGACCGACCAAGGAGCGCTGAGTCATGGGCAAGCTGACCCTCACGACCTTCCTGACCCTCGACGGAGTGATGCAGGCCCCCGGCGGGCCGGAGGAGGACACCAGCGGCGGCTTCACGTACGGCGGCTGGGTGGCGCCGTTCGCCGACGAGGGCATGGGCGAGTTCGTGAACGAGGTGTTCGACCGGGCCGGGGCGTTCCTGCTCGGGCGCCGGACGTACGAGATCTTCGCCGGGTACTGGCCGCTGCAGACCGACCCCGCCGACCCGATCGCGAGCCGGCTCAACAGCCTGCCCAAGTACGTGGCCTCGACCACCCTCAAGGACCCTGGCTGGGAGGGGACCACGGTCCTGGACGGCGAGCACCTCCAGTCCGAGATCGTCCGGGTCAAGGACGCGATGGAGGGCGAACTCCAGGTGCACGGCAGCGGACGGCTCGCGCAGTGGCTGCTCGCGCGGGACCTCGTCGAGGAGCTGAACCTGCTGTTCTTCCCCGTCTTCCTGGGCGCCGGCCGCCGCCTCTTCCCGACCGGCGGGCTGCCCACGGCCTACGAGCTGACGGGCTCCCGCACCACCGAGAGCGGCACGGCCATCCACACCTACCGCCCGACGGGCCGCGCCACCTTCGGCACGGTCGGGGCCTGAGCGCGCGGCGCGGCGGCGGTGCGGGGGACGGCGGGTCCGGGGACGCCCGGACAAGTCGTCGACCTGGGAAGATCACCTCCGGTACGGTGAGGCCGCAACCGTGCGAGCCGCCGAAGTCTCCACTCCCTTCCCCGCTGTTGGAGACGCCCCGGTGTCCACCCTCGCCGCCCCCGCCCCCGCCACCCTCGCCCCCCGCCGCGCCTGGCTCGCCGATCTGCCCGTGCTGCTCGTCGCCGTCGTCTGGGGCGGCAGCTACCTCGCGGCCAAGGGCATCACCACCACGCACACCGTGATCGCCGTGCTCGTGCTGCGCTTCGCGCTCGTGCTGCCCGTCCTCGTCCTCGCCGGATGGCAGCGGCTGCGGGCGCTGAGCGCCGTCCAGCTGCGCGGCGCCGGGGCGCTGGGACTCGTACTCGGCGGGATCTTCCTGCTGGAGACCTACGGGGTGGTGCACACCTCCGCCACCAACGCCGGACTGATCATCAGCCTGACCATGATCTTCACCCCGCTCGCCGAGTCCGCCGTACGGCGCACGGCCCCCTCGGCCGCCTTCCTCGGCGCCGCCGCCGTGTCCGTCGCGGGCGTCGTGCTCCTGACCCAGGGCGCCGGGTTCACCGTCCCCGGTCTCGGCGACCTGCTCATCCTCGGCGCTGCCGTCGCCCGCACCGTGCACGTGCTGCTGATGGCCCGGATCAAGGCCGTCCAGGACGCCGACTCGCTCTCGCTGACCACCGTCCAGCTCGGCAGCGCCGTCCTCGTCTTCGCCCTGCTCGCCGCCCTCCCCGGGACCGGCTCCTCGCCCTGGGCGGCCGCCGCCGGCTTCGGGGCCGCCGAGTGGGCCGGGCTCGCCTTCCTCTCCGTCTTCTGCACGCTCTTCGCCTTCTTCGTGCAGATGTGGGCCGTACGCCGCACCTCGCCCTCCCGGGTCAGCCTGCTGCTCGGCACCGAACCCCTGTGGGCGGCCGCCGCGGGCATCGCGATCGGCGGTGAGCACCTCGGCGCCCTCGGCTTCGCGGGCGCGGCGCTGGTGCTGGCGGGCACGGCCTGGGGCCGCCGCGCGGCCGGCTGAACGTTTGGCCGAAAGTCGCTCCGCCGGGTTTGACCGGCGGACCTACTGTGGCCCCATGCCCGTTCTCGACATCAGTCCGATCGTCGAAGGCTTCAGCGAAGACCCGCACCCGCGTGACGCGCGCATGAGGGCGGGGGGACCCGTCCACCGGGTCAAGGCGACGGACGGGACCGAGGTCCGATGCGGCCCCGCGCCTCAGAGGACCGGGAGCTCGTCCAGCCGTACCGGGCGCCGCTCCCGCCGCGAGCGTTCGCACGCCTCGGCGACGCGGAACGCTTCGAGCGCCTCCCGGCCGTCGCAGGGATTGGGGCCCTCGCCGCGCACGAGCTGGACGAAGGCCGCCAGCTCGGCCTCGTACGCGGGGGCGAACCGTTCGAGGAAGCCCGTCCACGGCTTGCTCGCCGGGGGCGGGCCGTGCGGCTCGGTCGAGGCGATCGGCGTCCGGTCGTCCAGCCCGGCGGAGACCTGGTCCAGCTCCCCGGACAGTTCCATCCGTACGTCGTACCCCGCGCCATTGCACCGTGTACCGGTACATGTGACCAGGGTCCCGTCGTCGAGCGTCAGCACGGCCGCCGCGGCGGCGATGTCACCCGCCTCCCGGAACAGCGCCGGCCCCGCGTCCGACCCGGTCGCGTACACCTCGGCCACCGCGTGCCCGGTCACCCAGCGGACCATGTCGAAGTCGTGCACCAGGCAGTCCCGGTAGAGCCCGCCCGAGGTCGCCAGGTAGGCGGCGGTCGGCGGAGCCGGATCGGCCGTCATCGTCCGTACGGCGTGCAGTCGGCCCAGGGCGCCCGAACGGACCAGCTCCCGCGCCGTGCGGAAGCCCGCGTCGAAGCGGCGCATGAAGCCCACCTGGAGCACCCCGTCCGCGGCCGCCACCTCGCGCAGCACCGCCAGGGTCCGGGTCAGGTCCGGCGTCACGGGCTTCTCGCAGAACACCGGCAGCCCGGCGCGCACCGCCCGTACGACCAGCTCCCCGTGTGCCTCGGTGGCGCAGGCCACGACCACCGCGTCCACGCCCCAGGTGAAGATCTGCTCGACGGTGGGCGCGGCGGTGGCACCCAGCCGGTCCGCGAGCCGCGCGGCCCGACCCGCGTCGGCGTCGGCCAGCAGCAGCGAGCCGGCGTCCGGGTGGCGGGCCAGTGCGGCCGCGTGGAACGAACCGATCCGGCCCGTTCCGATGAGCCCGATGCGCATGCACTCAACCTGACCCCGGACGGGGAAGCTGTCAATCCGCCCACGTGTGCCCCGATGGCCCGGCATGGTCCACTGTGGCGGATACTGGGCGGCTGGACCGGAATGACCGATTGATGGCGGACGAGGGAAGAAGGGCACGGCGACGTGGCTAGGGTTCGGACAGGTGTACGCGTCGTGGGCGCCGTGCTCGCGGCGGTACTGGGGGCCTCCCTCGCGGGCTGCAGCAGTACGGGCGGCAAGCGCGCCGAGGAGCGGGCGAAGGCCGCGGAGGCGGGCCGGCCCGCCGTGTCCACACCGCTCTGGACCTTCGCGATGGTCACCCACGCGGGCGATGGCGACACCTTCTGGGACATCGTGCAGAAGGGCGCCAAGGAAGCGGCGGCGAAGGACAACATCAACTTCGTCTACTCCCACGACGACCAGGCACAGCAGCAGGCCCAGTTCGTGCAGAACGCCATCGACCAGAAGGTCGACGGGATCATCGTCAGCCTCGCCAAGCCCGAGGCCCTCAAGGACGTCATCGGCAAGGCCGTCAAGGCCGGCATCCCGGTGATCACGGTGAACTCGGGTTCCGCCCAGTCCGCCGCGTACGGGGCGCTGACCCACATCGGCCAGGACGAGCAGATCGCGGGCGAGGCGGTGGGCGCCGAGCTGACGAAGCGGGGCCGCAAGAAGGCCGTCTGCGTCCTGCACGAGCAGGGCAACGTCGGCCACGAGCAGCGCTGCGCCGGGGCGAAGAGAACTTTCGCGGGGTCCGGCGGGATCATGGAGAACCTCTACGTCGAGGGCACCAACATGCCCTCCGTCCAGGCGGCCCTCCAGGCCAAGCTCCAGGCCGACCCCGGCGTCGACGCGATCCTCACCCTCGGCGCCCCCTTCGCCCCGACCGCCGTCAAGGCGAAGGACGCGGCGGGCAGCAAGGCCGAGGTGGACACCTTCGACCTCAACGAGACCGTCGCCCGCGACCTCCAGTCCGGCGCCCTCGGCTTCGCCGTCGACCAGCAGCCCTACCTCCAGGGCTACCAGGCCGTGGACCTGCTGTGGCTCTACCGCTACAACGCGGACGTCCTCGGCGGCGGCCGACCGGTGCTGACCGGGCCGCAGATCGTCACCGCGGCCGAGGCCGCCACGCTGGAGGAGTTCATCAGGCGGGGCACCCGATGAGCGCTGCCACCGCCGTCGACGAACGGCTCGCGCCCGCCTCCTTCGTCCGCAGGCTGCTGGGCCGCCCGGAGCTGGGAGCGGTCGTCGGCGCCGCCGCCGTCTTCGTCTTCTTCTCCTTCGCGGCCGACAGCTTCCTGCGCACCTCCAGCCTGAGCACGATCCTCTACTCGGCCTCCACCATCGGGATCATGGCGGTGCCCGTCGCCCTGCTCATGATCGGCGGCGAGTTCGACCTGTCCGCCGGTGTCATGGTCACCACCGCGGCGCTGTTCAGCTCGATGTTCAGCTACCAGATGACCGCCAATGTCTGGGTCGGCGTCCTCGTCTCGCTGCTGGTCACCCTGGCCATCGGCTTCTTCAACGGCTTCATGCTGACCCGCACCAGACTGCCGAGCTTCATCATCACCCTCGGCACCTTCCTGATGCTGACCGGCCTGAACCTCGGCTTCACCAAGCTGATCAGCGGATCCGTCTCCACCAAGACCATCGCCGACATGGAGGGCTTCTCCTCCGCCCGCGCGCTCTTCGCCTCGCAGTGGAACATCGGCCCGGTCACCCTCAAGGTCACCATCCTGTGGTGGCTCGCCCTGGTCGCCGTCGCCACCTGGATCCTGCTGCGCACCCGCGCCGGGAACTGGATCTTCGCGGTGGGCGGCGGAGCCGACGCGGCCCGCGCCACCGGCGTCCCGGTCGTGAAGACCCGTATCGGCCTCTACATGGGCGTCGCGCTGTGCGCCTGGCTCTCCGGGCAGCACATCCTCTTCTCCTTCGACGTCGTCCAGTCGGGCGAGGGCGTCGGCAACGAGTTCCTCTACATCATCGCGGCCGTCATCGGGGGCTGTCTGATGACCGGCGGCTACGGCTCCGCGATCGGCTCGGCCGTGGGCGCGTTCATCTTCGGCATGACCAGCAACGGCATCGTCTACGCCCAGTGGAACCCCGACTGGTTCAAATTCTTCCTCGGCGGGATGCTGCTGCTGGCCACGCTGCTCAACGCATGGGTGCGCAAGCGGGCGGAGGCGAAGTGACCACATTGGTGAAGCTGACCGACGTCAGCAAGTACTACGGCAACATCCGGGCCCTCCAGGGCGTCTCCCTGGAGGTCTCGGCCGGCGAGATCACCTGCGTCCTCGGCGACAACGGCGCGGGCAAGTCCACCCTCATCAAGATCATCGCGGGGCTGCACCGGCACGACGCCGGCACCTTCGAGATCGAGGGCGAGGAGACCGTGCTCGCCAACCCGCGCGCGGCCCTCGACCACGGCATCGCCACCGTCTACCAGGACCTGGCCGTCGTCCCCCTGATGCCCGTCTGGCGCAACTTCTTCCTCGGCTCCGAGCCCACCAAGGGCCGCGGCCCCTTCCGCCGCCTCGACGTGGAACTGATGCGCGAGACCACCCGCGCCGAGCTGCTGCGCATGGGCATCGACCTGCGCGACGTGGACCAGCCCATCGGCACCCTGTCCGGCGGTGAGCGCCAGTGCGTGGCCATCGCCCGCGCCGTCCACTTCGGCGCGAAGGTCCTCGTACTGGACGAGCCCACCGCCGCCCTCGGCGTCAAGCAGTCCGGCGTCGTCCTCAAATACGTCGCAGCCGCCCGCGACGCGGGCCTCGGGGTGGTCCTGATCACCCACAACCCGCACCACGCGCACCTGGTCGGGGACCGTTTCGTCCTCCTCAAGCGCGGCACCATGGCGGGCAGCCACACCCGGGACTCGATCACGCTGGACGAGCTGACCCGGCAGATGGCGGGCGGCTCCGAACTGGACGAGCTGAGCCACGAGCTGGAGCGAGTGGCAGAATCAGGACCGGACACCGCCTCCGGCACCGCCTCCGGCACCGCTTCCGGCACCACCGCCGACACCGCTTCCGGCTCCACCGCACCCTGAGGGACGACACGACTCGATGAGCACGTACCGGGACTTCACGCTCGCCCACCGGGGGGCGGCGCGAGGCACCGTCCTTCGGACCGTCGGGACCCGTGAGCGCCGGTCGCTGCTGACCGCCCCGCGCGTCCCGACCGTCGGCATCGACATCGGCGGCACCAAGGTGATGGCCGGTGTCGTGGACGCCGACGGCATCATCCTGGAGAAGATCCGCGCCGAGACGCCCGACAAGTCCAAGAGCGCCAAGGTCGTCGAGGACACCATCGTCGAGCTGGTGCTGGACCTCTCCGACCGGCACGACGTGCACGCGGTGGGCATCGGCGCGGCGGGCTGGGTCGACGCCGACCGCTCCCGCGTCCTGTTCGCGCCCCACCTCGCCTGGCGCGACGAGCCGCTGCGCGACGCGCTCCAGTCCAGGCTCGCGGTCCCGGTCATGGTCGACAACGATGCCAACACCGCCGCCTGGGCCGAATGGCGCTTCGGCGCCGGACGCGGCGAGGACCACCTGGTCATGATCACGCTGGGTACCGGCATCGGCGGGGCCATCCTCGAGGGCGGCCAGGTCAAGCGCGGCCGCTACGGCGTGGCCGGCGAATTCGGCCACATGCAGGTCGTCCCCGGCGGACACCGCTGCCCCTGCGGCAACCGGGGCTGCTGGGAGCAGTACAGCTCCGGCAACGCCCTGGTCCGCGAGGCCCGCGAGCTGGCCGCCGCCGACTCCCCTGTCGCGTACAACATCATCGCCAGGGTCGGCGGCAACGTCGCCGAGATCACCGGGCCGCTCATCACCGAGCTGGCCCGAGAGGGCGACGCCATGTGCGTCGAACTCCTCCAGGACATCGGCCAGTGGCTCGGCGTCGGCATCGCCAATCTCGCCGCCGCGCTCGACCCGTCCTGCTTCGTCATCGGCGGCGGTGTCAGCGCCGCCGACGACCTGCTGATCGGCCCCGCCCGCGACGCCTTCCGGCGCCACCTCACCGGCCGCGGCTACCGGCCCGAAGCCCGGATCGCCAAAGCGCAGCTCGGCCCCGAGGCCGGCATGGTCGGCGCCGCCGACCTCGCCCGGCTCGTCGCCCGGCGCTTCCGCCGCGCCACGCGCCGGCGCGTCGAGCGGTACGAGCGCTACGCGCAGCTCGGCCGGCGCGGTACCGACGGACCCACGGACTCCGAGGATCAGGGCAACCAGTGACACCACCTTCCGTGCCCCACCAGGCCCCCGCCCCCGAAGCGGGCGGCACGCGGACCACCGCCGAGAACCGCAAGCACGTCGTCCGGCGCCGCTGGATCACCGCGGTCATCATCCTGCTGCTCATCGGGGTGCCGGCGGGCTACCTCGCCGTCTCCGCCGAGCAGAGCCGCCAGAGCGGTCGCGACAAGGCCGCCCGGATCGGCGCCGTCAAGGTGCGCCCCGGCTGGCCCTCCCGGGTGCAGCGCAGCATCTACGAGGTGCCGATCCCGAGCAACGCCTGGCGGGTCGGCTTCCTGGAGACGAACAACTGGCGCACCAGCCGGCTGTACACCCAGTTCGCGGCCACCCCGCCCGAGCTGGACGCCTTCCTGGCCTCCGTCGGTACCAGCCGGCGGGAGCTGACCCCCGGGGTGTCGATCTCGGCGCACGACACCACGGTCGCCGGCTGGAACTGGAAGACCGACTCCGAGTGGCTCGGGACCACCCTGGAGCAGGACGACCCGCGGCCCACCCGGGACATCACCGTCGACCTCACGGATCCCAAGGTCTCCAAGGTCTACGTGGTCTCCTCGACCACCCCCTGACCAAGCCCTACTAGCCTGGGATCATGAAACTCACCAAGCGGCTCCACTCCTGCGTCCAGTTGGACAAGGACGGGCGCACGCTCGTCATCGACCCGGGCGGCTTCAGCGAATCCGACGCGGGACTCGGGGCTGACGCCCTGCTGGTCACGCACGAGCACCCCGACCACTTCGACGAGGGCCGGCTGCGGGCCGCGCTCGACGCGAATCAGGCGGCCGCGCTGTGGACCCTGCGCAGCGTCGCCGAACGGCTCGCCCCCGCCTACCCCGGCCGGGTGCACACCGTGGGCCACGGCGACACCTTCAGCGCCGCCGGCTTCGAGGTCCAGGTGCACGGCGAGCTGCACGCGGTCATCCACCCGGACATGCCCCGGGTCACCAATGTCGGCTTCCTCGTGGACGGCTCGCTCTTCCACCCCGGGGACGCGCTGACCGTGCCCGGCGTCCCGGTCGAGACGCTGATGCTCCCGGTCCACGCGCCCTGGAACAAGGTCTCCGAGGTGATCGACTACCTCCGCGAGGTCAAGCCGCGCCGGGCCGTCGACATCCACGACGCCTACCTCGCCGACATCGCCCGGCCCGTCTACGACAGGGCCCTGGACACCCTGGGCGGCACCGACCACGGTCGGCTCACCGCCGGGGAGAGCGCCGAGCTGTGACTGTCGGTGGCCGGATGTAGGTTGGGCCGTATGCGTATCGCCACGTACAACGTCAACTCGATCACCGCCCGGCTGCCACGTCTGCTCGCCTGGCTGGAGAGCTCCGGCACGGACGTGCTCTGCGTCCAGGAGACCAAGTGCTCGGCGGAGCAGTTCCCCGCCGCCGCGCTGCGCGAGCTGGGCTACGAGTCGGCGGTGAACGCCGACGGCCGGTGGAACGGCGTGGCCCTCCTCTCCCGCGTCGGCCTGGAGGACGTGGTGCACGGGCTGCCCGGCGGCCCGGACTACGAGGGCGTGCAGGAGCCCCGCGCCATCTCCGCCACCTGCGACGGGGTGCGGGTCTGGTCGGTGTACGTGCCCAACGGCCGCGATGTCGAGCACGGCCACTACGGGTACAAGCTGAACTGGTTCCGCGCCCTGACCACCGCCATCGCCGAGGACGCGGCCGGCCCGCGCCCGTTCGCGGTGCTCGGAGACTTCAACGTGGCGCCGACCGACGAGGACGTCTACGACCCGGCGGTCTTCGCGGGGGCCACCCACGTCACCCCCGCCGAGCGGGCGGCCCTGGAGGCGCTGCGCGAGGCAGGGCTCTCCGACGTCTTTCCGCGGGCGCTCAAGTACGACCGCCCGTACACGTTCTGGGACTACCGGATGCTCGCCTTCCCCAAGAACAGGGGCATGCGCATCGACCTGGTCTACGGGAACCAGCCCTTCACGAAGGCGGTCAAGGACGCGTACGTCGACCGTGAGGAACGCAAGGGCAAGGGTGCCTCCGACCACGCGCCGGTCGTCGTCGACCTGGACGTCTGAGACCCCCGCCGGCCCCCGCGGACGGCAGGGGACCGCGCGCGCCCTGTGGCCAGCGGGGGATCCTGGTGCCAGGCTGGGCGGTATGAACATCCCTTTCCTGGCCAACTGGCTGAACCGGCACGAAGCGGCACAGGGTGCGGGACTGGGCGGCGCCCTCGCGGATGATCCCGAGGGCGTCGCCGAGTTGTTCTCGGAGTGCGAGATGCTGCGCGCCCAGGCGCGGGCGGCCGGCCTCGAACTCGACCAGACTCCGGCCTCGTTGTCCGCGCTCGACCAGCTGATGCCTCGCTGGCGCCGTGATCCCGAGGCCGTGCCGTGGCTGGGCAACGACGCCGGTTTCTACCTCGGGACCGTGATCATCCGGACCGTTCCGGGGGCCGCGTGGCAGGTCTGGCCGAACGGCCAGCCGGTGATCCGCCTCGGCTCGGGACGCGAGCTGAACGTGATCGAGTCGGGGGTGTCCTGGGCGATGACCGGTTCCCCCGAACTCAGCCAGGCCTACGCCGAGGCCTCGGAGGGCTGAGGCGCGCCGCACCGAAGAACCGGTGGGCTTTATGCGCCTTTTAGGCGTGTCGGGGCGAAGTCGCCTTCGGCGGCTGGATAGTTTGCGCTGACCTCGACACTCCGACAAGTGGGCAGGGCAGCGTATGGCCGTCGATCCGTTGATCGAGCTGCGGGACGTCAACAAGCACTACGGGAAGTTGCACGTCCTCAAGGACATCAACCTCACCGTCGGCCGCGGGGAGGTGGTGGTGGTCATCGGCCCGTCCGGCTCCGGCAAATCGACCCTGTGCCGGGCCGTCAACCGGCTGGAGACCATCGAGTCGGGCACGATCCTGCTCGACGGCAGACCGCTGCCCGCCGAGGGCAAGGAACTCGCGGCCCTGCGTGCCGAGGTCGGAATGGTCTTCCAGTCCTTCAACCTCTTCGCGCACAAGACCGTCCTGGCCAACGTCTCGCTCGCGCAGATCAAGGTCAGGAAGCGCAAGAGGGACGAGGCCGACCAGCGCTCGCGGGAACTGCTGGACCGGGTCGGCCTCGCCGACCAGGCCGAGAAGTACCCCGCGCAGCTCTCCGGCGGCCAGCAGCAGCGCGTGGCGATCGCCCGCGCGCTGGCGATGGACCCGAAGGTCATGCTGTTCGACGAGCCGACCTCGGCGCTCGACCCGGAGAT